>JAURAE010000009.1 GCA_030829675.1 Schleiferiaceae bacterium | reverse complement strand
CTAGGTTTGGGAACGGCTAAGATTTTGTTGAATTCTTGCGCCGTGCGTTCTGGAGCAACAATACTTATTCGCGCAGCATTTTTTCGAATGCTCATCAATGCTTCGCTCGAAATTTTAAAGTTGAGCTGTGCTGCAAATCGAACCGCACGCATCATTCTCAGCGGATCGTCGTCGAATGTTTGATCTGGATCAAGCGGTGTGCGCAGAATCATGTCCTCAATATCCTTGATGCCGCCAAATGGATCTAATAGCTCACCCCAACGGTCTTTGTTCAGGCAAATGGCCATAGCGTTGACGGAGAAATCACGACGGTTTTGGTCGTCTTGCAAGCTGCCAGCAGCTACCTCAGGATTGCGACTATTGCGGTTATAGCTCTCCTTACGAGCCCCCACGAATTCAAGGTCGACACCTTTAAAATTCATGTGCGCCGTCCCGAAATTCTTGAAAACGGTAAGCTTTGGGCGCGGCTTGAGTTGTTGTTGAACAGCTTTAGCAAGTGCAATGCCACTACCGACGACCACAAAATCAATGTCCATTTTTAGTGGACGTCCCATACATTGATCACGTACATATCCGCCCACTACATAGCATTCTAACCCCAGTGTATCGGCCTGCTCACCGACTAGGGAAAAAATTGAATCCTTTATGTATTCGAGACGCTGTACCATCACTTACGCTTGGAGTTCGGGAAGTTTTGAGAAATAAATTCCGGCGAGCAAAAGTACGATGAGGATGAAGTAGATACTGAGGTTTGTGCGTTTGATTTTTTGAAGCCAAAAATCTTCTGTTTCATTGCCGGTTAATTCCACTGGATAGAGAAGTGGGAACAACATGATGCTCTCGCGCCACCACAGTTCATCTTTTTTATGAATATAGTTGCGCTTGTAGTAATCCGACCAATGGCCAGGTTTCTTCTTGTTCTTTACCCGTAGGTATTGAAAATGAAGGGCCCATTTGAAGCTGTATACGGCCAAGATGAAGACCATTAAAGCGACTAAAAAGATGGTTTGTCCTGTGCTCATGGGTTGCGAAGTTTTTTCATTGCTACATAGCGCCAATATACTCCTTGGGCCATGCTAATACTGTAATTCCAGCCCGCTACACCGTCAAAAACACCACCGCGAAGCAGGTAGTGCTTCATAAAACGAAAGGCAGGTTTTACTACAAAGTGGAAAGGAGTTAGCGCTCCGGTAGATTGGTTTTTGTCTAGCGCGCTTTTGGCCGCATATGAACGCTGTTTGTCCTCCCACCGCTCTTGATTTAGGTAGGTGTGATGGTGAAGTATGCCGTGTAAAGGCTGTGGTTTTTGTAAGTCCAATTTTTCGTGCACCGCGCGGTTGGCATAGCGCTGGCTGCGATGAAATAATCTGACCACAACATCGGACTGAAGGCCTGAAAAACGCATTCTTTTTCCTTGGAAATAATGCACTCTCTTGAGCCCCCAATACTCATTTATGTCCTCGTGAGACTGCTCTTTCCAAGCAAGTATGGTCTTTTGAATTACTTTATCCAACACTTCGTCGGCATCGATGAAAAGCACCCAAGAGTGCGTTGCTTGATCCATCGCCCAGTTGCGCTGTTCTGCCCAGTTTTTCATGGGGCGCTCCAGTACATTGGTACCTAGTTCCTTTGCCAAGGCCAGCGTTCCGTCACTAGATCCACTGTCCACTATCAATATTTCATCACTTACGGGTCGAACCGCTTCCACGCATTGTGGTAAGCGTTCCGCCTCATTGTAAGTGAGGATAATGACCGAGAGTGGGGTAGACATTATACAGCTACGTTGTGTGTTCTAAGTGCGTCGTTCAAAGAGGTTTTTTTATCTGTGCTCTCCTTGCGCTTTCCAATAATCAACGCACAAGGAACATTATAAGTACCTGCCGGGAAGTCTTTTGGCATGGTGCCAGGAATGACCACTGAACGTGCAGGGACATGTCCTCTATATTCTACTGGCGTCGGGCCGCTTACATCAATGATTTTAGTGGATGCCGTCAATACAACATTGGCACCAAGTACCGCTTCTTTTTCTACGCGCACGCCTTCCACTACGATGCATCGTGAACCGATAAAACAATCGTCTTCAATAATTACTGGAGCCGCCTGCAATGGTTCGAGTACTCCGCCGATACCAACACCGCCGCTGAGGTGAACGTTTTTGCCAATCTGGGCGCATGATCCTACGGTAGCCCAAGTATCCACCATGGTACCGCTATCTACATACGCTCCTATATTCACGTAGGAAGGCATCATAATCACACCGCTAGCCAAGAATGAGCCGTGTCGTGCAATGGCATGAGGAACTACTCGGACACCTTTTTCTGCGTAACCGGTTTTCAATGGGATTTTATCGTGGAATTCAAAAGGAGGTACCTCGATGGTCTCCATTTTCTGAATAGGGAAGTACAACACCACCGCTTTTTTCACCCATTCGTTGACTTGCCAACCATCTGCAGAAGGTTCTGCGACACGTAATTCACCAGAATCTAGTGCGCTTACTACAGCGCGAATGGCCTCTTGAGTATCTGCGTTTTGGAGTAATTCTCTATTCTCCCATGCATTTTCTATCGTTGCTCTTAACTCTTGCATAATCGTTGTTGTGATGAAGGTCAAAGGTACGGCTTTCGGATGCTTTAGACTACCTTTGCAGCATGTCAAAAATCGTTGCTTTGGATATCGGAGAAGTCCGCACGGGTATAGCAGAATCTGATGTTATGCAAATGATGGCCTTCCCACTACTGACCGTCTACACTTCTGAGCTTATGGGTTATTTGAATTCCCGTAATCTGGAAGAGCCCTTAGATATTGTCGTCGTGGGAGCGCCGACTAGATGGAACGGAAGCCCCTCTACGGTTGCCGCGTTTATTGATGAATTATGTGCCAAGATTGGACAGGCCTTTCCAAGGGTCCAATTAGTTCGTGTGGACGAACGCTTCACTTCCTCCTTGGCCTCGGATGCAATGATTCGTGGCGGCATGAGCAAGTCTAAACGAAGTGAAAAAGGAGCGGTAGATAAAGTAGCTGCTGCCTTGATTTTGGAAAATTACTTAGCCCAACGCTAACTATCTTTGTACCCTCATTAGATTCTTATGATATTACCCATTGTTGCTTACGGAGACCCTGTACTGAATAAAGTTGCCGCGGAAATTGACGAACAATACCCTGGCCTAGAAGCTTTGATCGCCAATATGTACGAAACCATGTATGGTGCACACGGCGTTGGATTGGCAGCACCTCAGATCGGCCGCAGTATTCGTCTGTTTGTGGTAGATGCCAGCCCGTTTGCAGAGGAGGATGAGGAAGACTATGAGCTCTTGAAAGACTTTAAAAAGACCTTCATCAATCCCATCATCATCGAGGAATCCGGAGATGAGTGGGGCATGGAAGAGGGATGTTTGAGCATACCAGATGTTCGCGAAACCGTGTTTCGCAAAGAAACAGTGGTTATTGAATACTACAACGAGCAGTGGGAACTGGTTGAGGAAACCTACAGTGGTTTAGCAGCCCGAGTGATTCAGCATGAATATGATCACATCGAAGGGACGCTCTTTACAGAGAGAATCAAACCATTGAGAAAGAGGCTAGTCAAGGGGGCCTTGGGTCGTATTGAACGTGGAAATGTCGATGTCGACTACCCTATGAAATTCCCCAAAGCAAAATGATTCGATTGTATTTGCTCGCAGTATTGGCTTTTTGGTCTTGTAAAGGTGTGGTTGAAAGTCCATTGCCGATTGAAAAGCAGGAGCAGGTGGCATCCATGGATTCTGCCTTACACTACTTGAACTTAGTAGATAAGAGCATTTTATCTCCTAAGGAGTATACCCAAGCGGCTAGGCACTTTGTAGCTCAGGATTCATTGATTAAAACCAAGGCTGAATATTTAATGAAAGCAGGCTTGACTTGTATGAATCAAGAAGGTGAATATCGCTTATATGGTGTGAACTATTTGATATTGTTGAGCAACAAGTTTCCCCAAAACGAGTACGCGCCTCAAGCGCTATTACAATTGGCATTATTTTTTGATAATGTTTTAGGAGATTCAGAACGTGCAATGGAATTTTTGCGTGCTTTGATACAGCGTTACCCCGAGAGTGTATTGAGGGAAGATGCGGAAGGTTTGCTGAACCTTATGAGTGTTTCAGAAACCGGAGAAATAGAACAAGTTAGACAGTGGTTAAATACTAAATAATGGGATTAAGAACCGTATTATCAGTGGCTGGTAAACCTGGCCTTTTCAAACTCATCGCTCAAAATAAAGGCGGCGTAGTAGTAGAGAGTTTATTGGATGGAAAACGCACGAGCATTCCGGCAACGGCCAATGTAAGTTCATTGGGTGATATTGCCATCTACACCTACGAAGAAGAGGTGCCGCTGCGTGATGTGTTCAAAGCCATGGCCGCGGTTACAGAAGGCAAGCAGGCTTTGAGTCATAAAAGCAGTAAAAATGAGCTTGAAGATTTCTTTGGCGAAGTATTGCCAAAGTTTGATCAAGAGCGTGTTTACGCCAGTGATATCAAAAAGGTAGTGCAGTGGTTCAACATTCTTGTGAAGAATGATTTGCTAGCGATGCTCGACGAGGAGGAAGCTGCAGAATAATGAACAGTCGCTCAGAGAAACTACAGGCCTTCGGGCGATTGCTCGATATCATGGATACACTCCGTGCAGAGTGTCCATGGGATAAAAAGCAGACGCTGGAATCTCTGCGTCATTTGACTATTGAGGAAACCTATGAGTTGGCAGATGCCATCGAGGAAAACGACCTTCAGGAAATTAAGAAGGAATTAGGTGACCTAATGCTACACATGGTCTTCTACAGTAAAATTGGTAGCGAAAAAGGTGCTTTTGATGTAGCGGACGTACTCAATGCAGTTTGTGATAAGCTTATTCACCGTCATCCGCATATCTATGGAGATGTAGAGGCAGCCACAGAAGAGGAGGTAAAGGCGAATTGGGAGGCGATTAAGCTTAAAGAAAAGGGGACGCAAAGTGTACTTCAAGGGGTGCCAAGAGGTTTGCCTGCCTTGGTGAAAGCTATTCGTATCGGCGATAAAGCTCGAGGTGCCGGTTTTGATTGGGACAAGCCCCAAGATGTATGGGGCAAGATCAAAGAGGAACTTGGCGAGTTTGAGAGTGCGCAAAAGTCTGGAAATCAACAGGAAATAGAAAGCGAACTAGGTGATGTTTTGTTTTCTATTGTAAATTTTGCGAGACTCAGTAATCTAGATCCAGAACTGGCCTTAGAGCGAACCAATAAGAAATTCATTTACCGTTTCACTTACATGGAGAAAAAGGCGCATGAGCAAGGTAAGTCATTGAATAAGATGACTTTACCTGAGATGGAGCTTTTGTGGAACGAAGCCAAATCAAAGTCCGAAGATTAATTCCGGCTAAATTCAACATTAAATTTGTGTGAAAGTACGAGAGTTGGTTTACCGAACTTGTTGAAATAGCGTACTTTACACTAATGAAAACACTCTACCTTGTTCGACACGCCAAGAGTTCTTGGGCGATTGAAGATATTGCTGATAAAGATAGGCCCCTGAAGGGTCGAGGCATTCGCGATGCACATTTGATTTCAACGTATCTCGGAGAAACGATAAATCAATCTTTGAAGATACAGTTGTGCTCTTCCTCTGCCACTAGGGCGCTTCATACGGCCTTAATCTTTGCTCAAAACTTTGGTATTCCCGCAGGACAGATTAGGGTGGTTGATGAGCTTTACCATTGTGAGTGGGATAGTATCCACGATGAGGTGAAGAGGACGGATGATGAGGTGGATGTTTTGTTTTTGTTTGCGCATAATCCGGGTATTACAGAATATGTCAATGAAATCACCGATGCGGGTATAGAGAATGTGCCTACAACAGGGGTTGTGGGAATTGGATTCGACTCAAATAGTTGGTCGACCATAGCTAAAGAAGGAAAATGTATGTTGTTTGAATATCCTAAACGATTGAAATAATGGATGCGGCTCGTAGATATTTTAATAGAGATATAAGTTGGTTGCAATTCAATGAACGTGTGCTTCAAGAGGCCGAAGATCCTTCGGTGCCTCTTATTGAGCGCATCCGTTTCTTAGGGATTCACTCGAATAATATGGACGAGTTTTTCCGGGTCCGTTATTCTTCCATTCGTCGCTTTACGCTGGCTGAGAACAAGGGGGTCTTTGAGGATCTAGAAGGGTATAAGCCTTCTAAATTGCTGAAGAAGCTTACAGAGATGGTTACGTATCAGCAGGGCAAGAGCCAGGAAATTTACAATGCCTTGGAGGAGGAACTTCGTAGCCATGATATAGAGGTGGTTGATGAACGACAGTTGACCGCGAAACAGAAGCGTTATATCCGTCAGTTCTTTCGTGAAAAAATTAGCCCGGCATTGACGAAGTTGATGTTGAGCCAAGCACCGGAATTCCCCTACCTACGCGACAAAAGTATATTCTTGGCAGTTCGTATTCTTCAAGGAAAAGACGAGCAGTTCTCCATCATCGAGGTACCTACTGGTGCTGCAGGACGATTTGTAACTCTACCGCGTTATGGCAAACAGTTCGTCATGTATTTGGATGATGTGTTGCGCCTAAACTTGGACAGCATTTTCTACATTTTTAATTACGATAAAATCGAAGCGCATACGGTAAAAATTACTCGTGATGCGGAGATTTCACTGGACGATGATGTGAGTAAGTCGTTCTTGGAAAAGGTCCAAGTAGGATTGGCACACCGCCGCGAAGGGGATCCGGTTCGATTCGTATACGATAGAGAAATTGGCGACCAAACCCTGCAACTGCTGGTAAAAGGGCTTGGGATTACAGAGCTCGATAGTTTGATTGCCGGTGGGCGTTATCACAATAAGAAGGATTTGACGCGCTTTCCCAATGTGGGAGAGCCTTCCATGGAGCACGAAAAGCTTCCGCAAATTCAGCACCCAGCGCTTGATCTTAATCGGAGCATCATTGAGGTGATGAAACGTCAAGATGTGATGCTCTTTACACCCTATCATGATTTTAGCAATGTGATCCGATTGTTACGGGAGGCAGCTATCGATCCTCAGGTGAGAGTGATTAAGGTGACCCTGTACCGATTGGCCGACGAAAGCCGAATCATCTCGGCCCTAGTGAATGCCGCCAAAAACGGGAAAGACGTTACGGTATTCATCGAGTTGCAAGCCAGGTTTGATGAGGCGAACAACATCAAATGGACGAACCAGTTGCGCGCGGAAGGGATCAAGGTGGTCAGTGGGGTGCCGGGATTGAAGGTGCATTCGAAGTTGACCTTGATACGTCGTGATGAGGGCGAAGAGAAGTTGAAAGATTATTGCGTCGTAGGAACGGGTAACTACCATGAAGGAACTGCTAAGATTTATACGGATTACCATTTGTTGTCTTCTGATAAGCGTATTTCGCGCGAGGTTCGTCGGGTATTCCAGTTTATCGAATCGCCTTATAAGCATCAGAAATACAAGCATTTGTTGGTGAGTCCGAACTCGAATCGCGAAGGGTTCTATGACCTAATTGACCGAGAAATTGAGTTTGCGAAAACTGGATTGGAGGCCAAGTTTTGGGTGAAAATCAACAGCATCAGCGACCACGGCATGATTGAGAAACTGTATGAAGCAAGCCAGGCGGGAGTGAAGATTCGATTGATTGTGAGGGGCATCAATTGTTTGAAATTAGACGATCCGGAACTTTCAGCTAATATCGAAGCCATCAGTATCGTAGATAGATTCTTGGAGCACACGCGTGCGTTCTGTTTCCATAACAATGGTCATCCGGAGTATTTTATTTCCTCGGCGGATTGGATGACTAGGAACCTAAATAGAAGGGTGGAGGTGACCGCGCCTATTTACGACTCGAAGATTCAACGCCAATTGCGAGATCATTTCGAAATCCTTTGGAAGGACAACACAAAAGCACGAATTTTCGATGCCAATCAATCTAATGTGCACCGCATGTTGCCGGGGCCGAAGATTAGAGCACAATTGGACCTTCATGAATATGTAAAAAAACAACTGCTAAAAGGATAAGCTTATGAACGTAACTAAACTCGGCGCCATTGATATTGGCTCCAATTCAGTTCGCTGTCTGATTAGCAACGTAGTATATAGAGACGGCTATACTTATTATCGCAAGGTCAGCATGATTCGTTTACCTATTCGATTGGGTCAAGAGGTTTTTCTCAATGGAACACTGAGCGAGGAGACTGCGGCGCGGTTCGCAGAAGGAATGCATGCGTATAAGCATTTGATGAAGGTTCATGGGGTTCAGGATTTTCGCGCGGTAGCGACTTCTGCGATGCGGGAGGCGGCGAATGGAGCAGAATTGGTCAAAAAAGTGCGCAAATCTACCGGTATTGATATTCAGATCATCGATGGGGCGGAGGAAGCCAGGCTCGTTTTCAATAGCAAGTTGTATGATATTATTCAAGCGCCGCAAGAATACTTCATCTACATCGATGTGGGTGGGGGGTCCACAGAGCTATCTATTCTACATGATCAAGATGTTATTGCGAGTGAGAGCTTTAAAATAGGCGGGGTGCGAGTAATGAACGGGCTAGACACCGAAGAAGAATGGCTGCGTATGAAGAAGTGGACCGAGCGTAATATGCGCAACTTCCACAACAAGGCGGCGATTGGCGCGGGTGGGAACATCAATAAGCTCCACAAGATCAGTTTGCGCTCTCTGAATAAACCGTTGCGATTGAGTTATATCGAGGACCAATTTGAAATGATCAGCACATTGGATGTGGAAGAGCGCGTGACACAATTGGGCCTAAATTTTGACCGTGCCGATATTATTGTGCATGCCCTTCCAATATACATGAAGGTGATGCAATGGGCCGGAGTCGGAAAAATCTATGTTCCCAAGATTGGGGTTTCGGATGGTTTGATTCGCGACCTGTACCACAAAGAGTACAAAGAAAAGGTCGAAGGCCAGCAAGCATAGGATATACAGAAAAACGAAAGGGGGCCGCCAAGCCCCCTTTCTACCTAAACCGCCATGAAAATCTGCTTTCGCAGAATGTTCCATGTATCATTAACCCAAAAGTTCGAGGTAGGTTCATTGGAGATGCAAAAAAAATATAGCACCTCGAACCATATTTTAATCTAAGAAGCAGATTTCTCCTTTTTCCTCGAAGGTTTGTAGGGTTTCTACCATGCGTAATGCCTCACTGACCGAACGAACAAGTGTGAAGAAGTTCACTACTTGGTGCATGACCACGCCTTCTTTATTAATCAAGAAAAGGCCGCGGTAAGCAATCATTTCGCCAGAAGCAGTGAGGTTACCCTCCTCATCGTAGGTCCATTCGCCATTCAGCACATCGTAATTGTGTGCAATGGTCTTGTTGGTATCTGCCACCACCGGGTAGGTAATACCTTTGATACCGCCCTCAGCTTTTTCTTTTTGGAGCCAATTCAAATGACTAACCTCAGAATCTGTGGATACTGCGATTAATTGGACCCCCTTTGCCTCAAACTCATCTTTACGCGCTTGGAAAGCGTGCAATTCGTACGGGCATACCCCAGAAAAATCCTTGGGGTAGAAGAACAACAGGACGTATTGACCTGCGTAATCTGATAGAGAAAACTCTTTAACAATCTCGTTGCCATTGACCACTGCTTGTGCAGTGAAATCTGGCGCTTTTTTACCAACTAAAACAGCCATGTGTATTTGTATTTATAGGAATTCAGTGGCTCCAAATTATTGCTAATTGGGCCAAGAACCTAACACAAATTTTATCTAGAGGTTTAGGCTGGTACTCATCCATGCGGCCAATGCCATTCCGGCGATGACGAAGATGAGTTTGATCAAGTTGAATTGGTGATTTTGTGAGCTCTCGAACAAGATGGTGGTGCTCACATGCAGTAATAACCCAATGGCCACTGCCAGCATCTGTGGGGCGTATTCAGCGATGTTGCTGCTATTACTCAAGGTGGCCCCAAGCGGTGTGGCTAAAGCGAACATTACAACGATAAGGACAATAGTAGAAATGGGAATTTGCGCCTTGCGAAGGGCGCCGGTTACGAGTAAGGCTATTGGGAGCTTATGCAGTGCTATAGCCCAAAGAAAGGTTCCTTGGCTGTGGTCGTGTCCGTGCGCGCCATTATGATTAAGTGGCATTCCCTCAATAAAAGCATGCAGGAAGAGGCCCAGAAAAGCAAGCCATGGAACGGCATTTCCGTGTGAGTGGAAATGTCCGTGTTCTAATCCTTCGCTGAGGTAATCAAGCATTAATTGGACCCCAAAACCCAACATAATCCACCAGCCCATGTTCATGGCGCCTTCGTGGAAGACTTCCGGAATCATGTGCGTCAGTAGCGTGCCGAACAGGAAAGCGCCCGAGAAGGCCAAGAGGTATTTAAACGTCTTAGAATCTGTGGGGATGATCCAGGCAGCGCCGGCACCGAGGCCTACACTAAGAATGAGTGCGGTCCAAATCATGGATGTGCTGATTTTTCAGCAATGATAATTAATCTATCGCTGTATTCGGGGTCAAAGTCGCTCAATTCGTAATCGCCGTGGACACTTTTTACGCGCAATCCGGCTCGTTCCATGAAGGCACGAAGCTCGCCTTCCGAAAAGGCACGCACGCGTTCCTCGTAGTTAAAAATGGAGCAGCCGTCTTCACTCAGCTTGATGGATTTAACGATGGTCTGGCCTTCCACGCGGCGAGAGATTTCGTAGGTCGCGAGATCAGTTTTTACTTGGTCTTTTGGGACCAATTCTGCCGCAATCTTCACTGCATTCATATAGTCCAAGACCAATTTTCCTCCAGGCAATAAGGCATTCGCCATATTCTCAATGGCCTGCTGATGCATCGCATCATCTTCGAAATACCCGAAACTTGTAAAGAGGTTAAACACCCAATGCGCGCCTTCCACTTCAAGCGGCTCCAACATGTTGCCGACTTGAAAACTCAAGTGATCGTGGGCCATTTCAGAGGCCACTGAGATACTTTCTGGGCTGAGGTCAATGCCCACGGTATGTAGACCGGATTCGGCCAAGACCATAGCATGGCGTCCACGTCCGCAGGCAATGTCCAACGCACGCTGTCCGGGCCGGACATTCAACCCTTTACATAAAGTTAGGATTAACTCGCGCGCTTCGTGATGGTCACGGTGACTATAGAGGTCGTGATAATAGGGTGTGTTAAACCAAGTGGCGTACCAGGGGGTCATAGACGGTTTACAAGTTCAAAGCACTAAGATAAGGCTGGAACATTTTAACGATCGCGACAATTATTACGGCGATCAGCACGTATCTGGTAATGGTATTTGCTCGGGGATGCTGGATGACTTTTTTAGCGCCAAACCTGGCCCCGATGGAGGTGCCCACAGCCAACGCGAGTCCGTAGGTCCATTCTATACTTCCGCTCATAGCGAAAATGATAAAAGAGGGAATGGTCATCAAAAAGGCGATGAAAAGCTTCATAATGTTGCCGTCCTTCAAAGCATATTTCGCCAACAGGACGGCGATAGACAAGAAGAAAATGCCGAATCCCATCTGTATAAACCCGCCGTATATCCCTAATGCGAAGAAACTGAGCCAAATGCCTGGAGTGCGTTTTTTCTTCGATCCGTCGGTAGAAATCAGCCATTTCTTAGGGTTGGTCAACATCGTAATCAGCAGGACGATCATGATACAGCCGATGCTGATGCGCATGGCGTCCTCTGGGATGTCCACGGCTAGGTTCGCTCCTATGATGGCGCCGATGATGATGGGAGGAGCGATGAAATAGCTCTCTTTAATCATGTATTTGGCGCGCTGCGTTTTGGGCAGCGAAGAGATGGCGCTGCTGGTTTGGAAGATCGCGCCCACTCGGTTCGTGGCATTGGCAGCATTAGGGTCGAGACCGACCCACATCAATAGAGGTAAGGTGATGGCCGAACCGTTGCCGGCGACCACGTTTATAAGCCCCGCGAAAAACCCGCCGACGGCCAATGCAATTAAATTCCACCAATCCTGCATGCGGTCAAAGTTAGCGTACATTTGTAGTCTAAAACGCAGAAGGGTGCTACAAAACAAAGACTATCGATTGATCGTAAAGACGCTTTACGGTCTAGAAGACATACTGGCCAAGGAATTATTGTCCTTAGGTGGCCGAGAAATCAAAACACTAAATCGTGCGGTCTCCGTGGTGGGAGATATCGGATACGTATACAAAATCAACATTGCCTTGCGCACAGGTTTACGTGTGTTGGTGCCCATGTTGGAGTTTGATATGCGCGATGTAGAACATTACTACTCTGAAATCTTCGAACACCCTTGGGAAGAATACTTTGGCTTGGACAAGAGTTTTGCGATCGATGTGGTCGGGACTAATGACCTCTTGAACCACAGTAGTTTCGCAGGTTTGAAGGCCAAGGATGCCGTTGTGGATCGATTTCGTGCCGCCAAAGGCGAGCGTCCTTCTGTAGAACGAGGAACTCCAGATGTGCCTATCCACATTCATATTTACAAACAGACGGTTCGTGTATATTTGGACGCCTCAGGTGATTCCTTGCACAAACGAGGCTATCGCTTAAAGGCCGCTCATGCGCCCTTGAATGAAGTCTTGGCGGCAGGTATAATTCTGCATAGTAAGTGGAATGGGGGGATGCCGGTGCTGGATCCAATGTGTGGTTCGGGTACTTTCTTGGTGGAAGCCGCCCTAATCGCCCACCAATTACCACCAAACATCTACCGCGAGAAATTCGCCTTTCACCACTGGAATGGGTTTGACGAGCAGATGTACGAGAAGATCCGAGAAGGGTTGTTATCGAGAGCGAAAGAATACGAAGGCAAAATCATGGGACGAGATATGGATGCCTATGCCCTAGAGGCGGCTGCAGAAAATATCGAGCGTGCCATGTTTGATGATGCCATACGCATTCGTCAGGCAGATTTCTTCGAAGCGGAACCGCCGGCCGACAAAGGGCTGCTGTTGATCAATCCGCCATATAATGTCCGTATTCAAGCCCAAACCCATAGAATGTACCGTGAGATGGGGGATACGTTAAAGTCGAAGTATGCTGGATGGGAAGTGTATTGGATTACCTCGGATATGGAGGCAATCAAGAGTATAGGATTACGTCCGTCGAGAAAATGGAACCTGTTCAACGGTGAACTTGAATGTAAATTGCTTCGTTTTGATATGTATGAAGGGACGAAAAAGATCCATAAATTAAAGTCATAATTGGACCCAACTATGAAAGCTTTACCATTATACCTGGCTCTATTTTTAAGCACCACCATTGTTGCGCAAAGCAGCAGCAACCTCCGCCGAGTACAACGCGAGGCCGAAAAAGTCATTGACCTAACCTCCACCTTAATCGATGGTGTAACGACCTATGAGAAGGCGAAGAAAATGCGTCCAATTATCCAAGAGCAGTTGGAGGTTTGGAGCAAAGCTAAACGCACACTTGCGAGACTAGATGAGGAGTCTGAGCAGGCACTCCTAGATGTTGTGTATGCCCAGCTTGGCGATATTGTAGAAGCTTCTTCAGGACCGCTGAAAGACTGGTTGGAGGAAGATCCAAGAGGGAATTACAACTATCAGTATTTGAGTTTGTGTCGTACGGGTATCGAGAAGATTTACGAGGCATTGGAGACCTATGCGATGACCCATGATATCAATACACGAAAATCCGATGTGCAGGAGCGCTTTGAAGCCCAAGTGGCATTGATGCATTATACCGCCGATATGAACGCTGGGGCGGCGCCGGTAGATAGTATTGTTGCCTTCATCAAGGCGGAAATTGGCACCACTGATATCGACATATTATTCAGTGCTCAGAAATCTTTGATCAAGGCCTTGAGCATCCAATTACGCGGATATGGTGATGAGGCCTTCTATGAAGGAGATGGCGATTTGTATTACGCTTACCAGAAATATTATGAGGAGCTATTAGAATTGGCTACCGCAGACCTCCTTGCGGATTTCACAAAGATGAAATATGATTTAGTGGAGTTGCGCAGCATCGCTGGTTCTACAGAAGCCTCGGCTGAGAAAACCTTGAGTTTTTTCGATAATGAGAAACGATTGTTGGCCAAACGCGAGTCTCGATTTGTAAAGCACAACCTACCAAAAGCGCCGAAGAAATAAGATGCAGGTCGCTGAGGTCGTACTTCCCTTACCCTTAGACAAACTATTCCATTACTTCATTCCGAAGGAGTGGGTGGGTAGCGTGCGGCCTGGAATGCGGGTATTGGTCCAATTCGGTGCGCGCAAGGAATACGCCGCCGTCGTAGCGAGAGTGCTTGAGACCGACGAGGTACTCGAACTAAAACCCATTCTCAATGTCCTCGACGAACATCCTGTGGTATTGGAACACCAATTATTGCAGTGGTCGTGGATGTCATCGTACTATATGGCGCCCATCGGCGACGTTATGAATGCCGCACTACCGCCAGGACTTAAACTGAGCAGCCAAAGCGTCGTCGTGCTAGATCCTGAAGTGCTCCCTGATGAGGCCCAATTATCCGATGCGCTCTTCACCCTCTACGAATCCCTGCGAAACAACCAAAAACTATCGCTCGACGAGGTCCGCAGCATATTGGGAGTGAAAAATCCCATGCCCTTGGTGCAGAAAGCCCTGGAACAGGGGTGGGCCATCCTAGAAGAAGAGCTTAAAAAAGTAAGTAAAGCCAAACGCCGTAAACTCCTTCGATTAACGGCGGAATCTTTAGCCAATTTAGATGCGGCCTTCGATAAAACCGCGCGCAGTGAAGCACAAACAGCAGCATTACTCGCCGTAGTCAATGATTGCGGTACAAAGAACAGCTTCGTAGACCGCAAGGCCTTTGAAAAGAAGCATGGCACTAGCGCAACGATTGTTCGAGCCTTGCTCAATAAAAACCTTATTGAAGAGGTGGAAGAAGTAGACGGCACCACAGCGGCCGCTGCACCTAAGACTGAAGTTCATCTCAGCGCTGGGCAGCAAGAAGCCTTAGAAGGTGTTCGCAAAGGGTTTGCCCAAGAAAAGCCCGTGCTCCTTCATGGGGTGACGGCCTCGGGGAAGACCGAAATATACATACACCTGATTAAGGAGGCTTTGGCCAAGCACAAACGCGTACTTTACCTCCTGCCCGAGATTGCCCTAACTACTCAGTTGATCAGTCGCTTACGCATACACTTTACAGTGGCGGTAAGCCATAGTAAATTTTCTCCTGCAGAGCGGTTGGCGGCCTGGAGGGAATCGGTCCAAAATGATCAGCCACTACTTATTATCGGTGCTCGTTCTGCGTTGTTTATGCCCTTGCCGGATTTGGGCCTCATCATTGTGGATGAGGAGCACGAAAGCAGCTTCAAACAGTACGAACCCTCACCGCGCTATCACGCCCGTGATACGGCGGTTTGGATGTCCGCGCAGCACGGATGCCCCATAGTTCTAGGTTCGGCTACGCCAAGTTTGGACAGTTATTTCAATGCTCAAAAAGGCCGGTACCATCTCGTGTCCTTATTGAAGCGATTTCACACTGCGCCACTGCCGGAATTAGAGGTGGTGGATATGCTAGGTGCGAAGCAGCGCAAGGAGGTCGTCGGGAACTTTAGCGTGGAACTGGTAGATGCGATGCGTGGCGTCTTGAACAAGGGGGAAAGCATTATCCTCTTCCAAAACCGACGAGGGTTTAGCACTTATCAGCAGTGTCAAACCTGCGGTCATGTGGAAGGATGTACGCGCTGTGATATTAGCTTGACCTACCACAAAGGCCCGCAAAAATTGAAATGTCACTATTGTGGGTACACGGTTCCCCCGGTAATGAAGTGTTCCGCTTGTGGGGGAGAGAGTGTCTTGCACCATGGTTTTGGGACAGAGCAAATTGCAGAGGAAGCCGTAGCCTTATTCCCGAAAGCTCGGGTAAAGCGAATGGATTTAGATACCACTAGGGGCAAGCATGCTTTTGGCGAACTTATTCAGTCCGTTGAAAATGGTGAGGTCGATATTCTCGTTGGAACTCAGATGGTCACCAAGGGTTTGGATTTTGACCGAGTTGGATTGGTGGGCATTATGAGTGCAGATAATCTATTGAGCTATCCGGATTTTCGTGCCAATGAACGCGCATTTCAAGTTATCGAACAAGTGGCCGGGCGTACAGGACGACGTAGCTCCCGCGGGAAGGTCGTAATTCAGAGTTTGAAGCCGAGGCACGCGATCATACAATTGGCCCTGAACCACGATTACCAAGGAATGGTTCAAAAGGAACTTGCTGTAAGACAAGAGTTTGCTTACCCGCCCTTCGTGCGATTGATTACCATTACATTGAAGCACAAAGACCAAAAATTACTGATGCGTGGGGCTGAGGCCTTTGCGAAATCCCTGCACAGCAAGATCGGGGAACGCTTTCTAGGTCCGGAATTTGCGCCTATTGCTCGATTAAAAAACCTCTACCAAATGCAAATTATTGTGAAGGTGGACAAGGGAAGCTTGGGCTCAAAGATTCGCGAACGGATTAAAAAGGCGCATCAAGAAACGTTATTAACTCCAGAATTCAATAGAATCCGGGTGCTCTTTGATGTAGATCCGAATTCTTAGATCTCAAAAGGGAATTTAGCCTGGACGCCGAAGAAATACGGGAGTCCGAACTGAATTTGGTAGGAGGCGATATCCCAAGAATATCCGAGATAAAAGGAAGGCGCGACCATACCTAATCCAACGTCTTGCAGGTTATTATCTGGCCATCGCAAATCTAAAAGTCCACCTGCGTACCAATGTTCTGATAGTGACCAATCTTTTCCCGCACCTATGACTAGGCCTACGCTCTCAGTATCTTCTCCCAATCCGAAAGATTGGATGTAGGCCACTTTTGAAGAGATATAATAGCCGTTGTTATTGTAGGAGATTCCAACATCGGTGGTGCTCCCCCAGCCGGCCATATTTCCGTAATACGTTTCGAATTTCATTTGGCCCATTCCTGAGTAGGCGACCAAGCAAAGTGCTAAGGTGATCAATTGCTTCATATAAGAAAAGCTTCAAAGGCCTCTGGAACACCGGCTTCGATGCGTAGGGGCTCTTTAGTGGTCGGATGATTAAATGCCAACGATCGCGCATGCAAACAAATGCTTTTATCACGCTCACCACGGCGGGCACCGTATTTAACATCTCCTTTGATCGGGTGGCCTATAGAGGCGAATTGGGACCTAATCTGATGATGCCTTCCCGTGTGAAGGTCTACTTCAAGCAGTGTATATCGGTCGCCACAATTCAATACTTTGTAGGAGAGTTTCGCTTCCTTTGCACCCGGTTCAGGGCGCCCGAATGCCACAGATTTATTGTTTTTTGGATTCTTCTTCAAGTAATGGTGAAGATGGCCGTTTTCTGTAATCTGACCTTCCACCAACGCCCAATACGATTTCTGTGTTTCCCTGTTTTTGAAAGCGGCGTTCATGCGTTCCAATCCTTTGGAGGTGCGCGCAAATAAAACGACACCGGTGGTAGGACGGTCGAGCCTATGAATGACCCCTAGAAATACATTTCCAGGCTTGTTGTATTTCTCTTTAATATACTTCTTGAGAAGATCTGGAAGGGTAATGTCACCTGTTTGGTCGCCTTGCACGAGATCACCGGCTCGCTTATTGATGGCGAGTAGATGGTTGTCTTCGTACAAGATTTCAGGCAAGGAAGCCATGATTAGCTGGTGTAGCTTTCGTCTTTGTTCGGAAAGTCGACACTTTTTACATCCGCCACATATTTACCTATGGCACCTGTGATATCTTCATAAAGATTGAGGTACCTGCGTAAGAATCGGGGATGGAATTCATGAGTCATTCCCACTAAATCATGGAATACAAGTACCTGACCATCGACACCAGGACCTGCTCCAATACCAATGACTGGGATATCAAGCATTTCTGAAACCTCTTTCGCAAGTGAGGCAGGGACTTTCTCCAATACAATGGCAAAACATCCCGCCTCCTGTAAGGCTTTCGCATCCTCTTTAAGTTTCAATGCTTCAGCTTCTTCCTTGGCACGTACAGTGTATGTACCAAACTTATAAATGGATTGCGGTGTAAGCCCCAAGTGTCCCATTACAGGAATACCTGCAGTGAGAATTCGCTTAATCCCGTCGATGATTTCTACTCCACCTTCAACCTTTACGGCATGACCGCCGGTTTCTTTCATGATGCGGATGGCAGAACCCAAGGCACCCTTGGAATCTCCCTGGTAGCTTCCGAAGGGGAGGTCCACCACAATCAAAGCGCGGTCAACGGCACGAACCACAGCGCTTGCGTGGTAAATCATTTGGTCCAAAGTAATGGGCAAGGTGGTTTCGTGGCCTGCCATTACATTAGAGGCACTATCGCCAACGAGAATACAATCAACGCCTGCAGCATCTACCATTTTAGCCATGGTAAAGTCATAGGCGGTGAGCATGGAGATTTTCTCACCCTGGTCTTTCATTTGCTGTAAACTATGGGTGGTAACCTTCTTAAATTCTTTCTTAGCTAGTGACATCCTGCACGATTTTTGTGAATTCTCTTCTGCAAAGAAAACAACCTAAGCCTTAGGTTGTATTTTTGGGACCCATGAAAAACCTCATTCTCTTCATTTTTACGGCTTTTGCCATTGCCGCTTGCGACAATACGCTAGACATTAATGCAGATTATGATGTGCAGAATGTGGTTTATGGTTTATTGGATAAAGACGACGACACTCAGTGGGTCAGGTTGCACAGAACGTATCTAGGTACGGACGGATTGCTCGCAGGTGCCACACATGCTGATAGCCTTTACTTTGACACTGCTGCACTATACCTCACGCAACTTAATGATCAAGGAAACGTACTCAATACCTACGAGCTGTTCCGAAAGGATACCAATATTCTCGAGCCTGGGACTTTTACTACGGACAATTACAGAATGTATTGGACCGATGCTCCTATTGATCCCGCTTATGAGTATCGCTTGAAAGGCTTTATTCCAGGCAACAATAATTTCGAGGCCATCACGCCGGTGGTAGGGAATGTTGAGATTACTAAGCCTAAGGGTTTTCAAAAAGTGACTTTTGGAGTGCGAAACGCAGAATTTGGTTGGGATGCAGCGCGTAATGCACGAATGTATCAGGGGTATATCCATTTCCGATACAAAGAAGCTCCGCGTTCTAACCCGAAGGATTCTGTAGTGAAAAAACTCACCTATGCGCTGCCCGTGAGAACGGGATCGAACTTAAACGGCTCTGGTACTTTCACATCAGAATTATCCTATGAAGCCTATTACAGATTCTTGTACAATAATATCGGGCCTACCGATGATTTGGTACGAATCTTCAAAGGCATCGATGTAGAGATTTGGGCTGCTGCTGACGACTACGCTACTTACATAAATGTAAATCAGCCCTCACAAGGCATTGTGCAAGAAAAGCCTATGTTCACCAATGTGGACGGGGGAATAGGCCTCTTTTCTTCTAGGGGTCGTGCCATTAAGAAAAACGTCAAGCTCAGTGCATCCTCTATGGATAGTCTTTGGAGGGGTGTGCACACCTGTGGTATGGGTTGGGTTGATTTCCAAGGCATCGATAGTGTCGTTTGTGAAGACGGTTTTCCCGTCGTGATCAACTAACGGACAAACTGTCACACTTTTCACTTCTTTTTGGTCCACTTTGGCATTTGAATTCCATGGTTGCTGACACTTTGTGAGCACATTGATTGGATTTGGCACATGGCACAGCCCTTGCTTTATTGAGGTCGTAAAAATTGATTACTCAACCTAAATAATAAATACAATGGGTAAAATCATAGGTATTGACCTTGGAACCACCAACTCTTGTGTCTCTGTAATGGAGGGAAATGAGCCGGTAGTAATTCCAAACAGCGAAGGAAAGAGAACCACGCCATCAATTGTTGGTTTTGTGGAAGGCGGCGAACGTAAAGTAGGGGATCCTGCAAAACGTCAGGCCATCACTAACCCTGAGAAAACGGTTTATTCTGTGAAGCGTTTCATGGGTGAGAAATTCTCAAACGTATCGAAAGAAGCGAAGCGTGTACCGTATAAGGTAGAAGCTGGTGATAACGATACACCTCGCGTAAACATTGACGGTCGTCAGTACACGCCACAAGAGATTTCAGCCATGATTCTTCAGAAAATGAAGAAGACCGCTGAAGATTACTTAGGTACCGATGTAAGTGAAGCCGTTATTACTGTTCCAGCATACTTTGATGATGCACAGCGTCAAGCCACCAAAGAAGCGGGTGAGATCGCAGGTTTGAACGTACGTCGTATCATCAACGAGCCAACGGCTGCGGCTTTGGCATACGGTCTAGATAAGAAAGGTCAGGATCAAAAAATCGTTGTCTTTGACTGTGGTGGAGGTACACACGATGTATCTGTACTCGAACTAGGTGATGGCGTATTTGAAGTAAAATCAACAGACGGTGATACACATCTCGGTGGTGATGACTTTGATCAAGTAGTTATCGATTGGTTGGCGGAAGAGTTCCAGGCGGAAGAGTCTATGGACTTGCGCAACGACAACATGGCGCTACAACGTTTGAAAGAAGCTGCTGAGAAAGCAAAAATCGAATTGTCATCGACTACTTCCACGGAAATCAACTTACCGTACATCACTGCCACGGCTTCAGGACCTAAGCACTTGGTACGCACGTTGAGCCGCGCGAAATTCGAGCAATTGGCTGCATCGTTGATCGAGCGTACCATTGCACCAGCGAAAAGTGCTTTGAAAAATGCAGGCTATTCAAATTCAGATATTGACGAAGTCATCTTGGTAGGGGGTACTACTCGTATTCCTGCCATCCAAGAGGCTGTAAAAGCATTCTTCGGCAAAGAGCCGTCGAAAGGGGTGAACCCTGATGAGGTAGTTGCTATTGGTGCTTCTATCCAAGGCGGTGTACTCGCCGGTGATGTTAAAGACGTTCTTCTTCTTGATGTAACGCCACTTTCACTGGGTATCGAAACCATGGGTGGTGTCATGACGAAATTGATCGAGGCGAACACGACTATTCCTACGAAGAAGTCAGAGACCTTCTCAACAGCAGCAGATAACCAGCCTTCTGTAGAGATTCACATCCTTCAGGGTGAGCGTCCAATGGCAGGGGATAATAAGACTATTGGTCGATTCCACTTGGACGGTATCCCAGCTGCACCGCGCGGTGTTCCTCAGATCGAGGTGACCTTCGATATCGATTCAAACGGTATCCTAAACGTAAGTGCGAAGGATAAAAACACTGGTAAAGAGCAAAACATTCGTATCGAAGCATCTTCAGGTTTGAGCCAAGAAGAAATCGAGCGCATGAAGCAAGAAGCGGAAGCGAACGCTGATGCAGATAAGAAAGCCAAGGAAGAAATTGATAAGCTCAACGCGGCGGATAGCATGATCTTCCAGGTAGAAAAGCAGATGAAGGAAATCGAAGGAAAGCTTCCTGAGGATAAGAAAGGTCCAATTGATGCAGCCCTCGCTGAACTGAAAACTGCTCATGCAGCCAAAGACGTCGCAGGATGTGATGCGGCGACTGAAAAACTAAATGGTGCCCTACAAGCAGCCGCCGCTGAAATCCAAGCAGCAATGCAAGGCAACCAAGGAGGCAACGATAATGGACCAGATGCAGGCGGCGATGCCGGTGCAGGTGATGCTGACGATGTCACCGACGTAGATTTTGAAGAGGTGAAATAAACCTTCATAGTTAAAGGTGATAACAGGCCCCCGCACCCAACAGGTGCGGGGGCTTTTTTATTTATCTTAGGCCTTCACTCAAAAAACACTCGTAACACTTATGGATTTAGTCCAACTCAACGACCTACTCGCGACCATAGACGGTTACATTGGAGGTTCTAGCTGGTTTGTATTTGCTCTTTTAGGGACAGGTATATTCTTCACCATATACTTGAAATTTCCTCAGATTAGATTCTTCAAACACGCCATCGATGTGGTGCGCGGAAAGTTTGATGAACCTGGAGCAAAAGGGGATACCTCACATTTCCAATCCTTAGCCACGGCACTTTCCGGAACTGTAGGAACGGGTAATATTGCGGGGGTCGCTTTTGCCATTCATTTGGGCGGACCGGCAGCATTGTTTTGGATGTTGGTGACTGCCGCTTTAGGTATGACGACCAAATTCGTTGAGGTAACACTAAGCCACAAATACCGTGAGTTTGCTGAGGACGGCACAGCTTCAGGTGGTCCGATGTACTACATGAAAAATAAGCTGAATATGAAATGGATGGCGGCACTTTTTGCTGTTGCCGCAATCATTAGCTCATTTGGTACCGGAAATATGCCACAGGTGAACAGTATTGCCTCTTCTTTGAAAGCCACCTTCGGCATAGAAGAGATTGTTACGGGCGCAGTGCTATCGGTACTTCTAGGCCTCATCATTCTTGGCGGTATTAAACGAATTGCCGCGGTGACTGAAAAGCTGGTGCCAATTATGGCAATCATTTATGTCGTCGGAGCGCTCTCTGTGATCGTGATGAATTATGAGAATATCATCCCATCTTTCATTAGCATTTTTGCCGATGTATTCACTGGCTCTTCCGCCGCGGGTGGATTCCTCGGAGCTAGTATTGCTTATGCATTCAATCGAGGCGTAAACCGAGGGTTGTTCTCAAATGAGGCCGGTCAAGGTTCGGCCCCCATTGCACACGCTGCTGCGAAAGCGGAGCATCCGGTGAGCGAAGGTATGGTGGCTATCCTCGAGCCCTTTATCGACACCATTATCATTTGCTCTATCACGGGTCTAACCCTCTTGAGTTCAGGAGTTTGGAATGAAAAGCATCAAAATGACTTTAGTTATTCTGACATGATCATTATGGAAGGAGAGGTCAATCGTAAAGTTCATGGAACAGCATTGTATGAATACTTCAACGGGTATGAAATAGGCTTGGATGTAGTGCCCATTTCAGAATTCACTGGAACATTACAGGTTGAGGAGGGGATGATAAAGACCGATGCGACCGTATTGCACGCTCGTTCTATAGCAGAAGATGTAGTGATTCGAAAGGGAGACTTACCGTATACGGGATCCTTAGTAGTAACGGAAGGACGTCTTGAAGATACAAACGGATACACCTTCTCAGGAAAATCACTTGTACACAGTGCACCGCTCACGGCCATTGCCTTCAATA
>JAURAE010000099.1 GCA_030829675.1 Schleiferiaceae bacterium | reverse complement strand
AGGGCTCGCCTGCAATCCAATAGATTTTCATTAGAGAATGAATTGAAAATACACTACTGCCAATACGCTAGGTATGCACGAGAATAATATTCCCCTAGAAACGTGATCACGGCCCCAATTCATTGCAATAAAAAACAAGGCGGCATTAATAATCACCCCGAAAGAAATGGCGCGCATCACAATCAGTCTCCATGCTGGATTGGCGACATCTCCGATTTCTTGAAGTACTGGAAAGGTTTCTAGGGCAATGGCGATGGAAAACACGGGCGCACCTATTCCTACGATGAACCCAATGAATTGGTCAATGATCTTCTTATTTATTCTCAAAATTCCACTGGTTTAGGGTCGCAATAGTTTCGTGTGCCGTCAAATCTACACTCACAGGCACCACGCTGACATATCCTTCGCTCAATGCCGCAATATCCGTATCGCTGCCTTGATCATAAAGTTCGTATTTGCCGGTCAGCCAGTAATATGGGCGTCCATAGGGATCTATTCTGGAGTCGAACTCCTCCACCCAATTTCCTATGGCCTGACGACACACTTTCAATCCTTTGTAGGGCACCTTATCATTAGCAGGAATATTCACATTCAAACACACCCCGCTTGGCAATCCATTTTCCAATACGTTGGCAATGACAGTGCGCACATACGGCTTTGCCGCCTCCATAGAGGCCGTCCATGGAAATTCATCTAAACTAAATCCTATGCTATCTATGCGTTCCAAAGCACCTTCAACCGCTGCACTCATCGTTCCTGAGTAGATGACATTCACCGAAGCATTTGATCCGTGGTTGATCCCACTTAAAATCAAATCCGGGCGACGGGGCAGTACAACATTGATGGCCAACTTGACACAATCTGCGGGCGTACCGCTGACTTTATACTCCTTTTGTGGCCCTTCACTCGGCACCTCATTGCATCTCAAGCTCTGGTCCAAAGTAATGGCATGGCCCTTTCCACTTTGGGGGCCATCAGGCGCCACGACGTAAACTTCGCCAAATTCATTGGCGATCTCTACCAATGTTTTAATACCTGGAGCTACGACACTATCGTCGTTTGTCACTAAAATTAGAGGGCGTTTTGTCATGAGTTGCTGGGCTATCTGCCAAAGTTACATTATGCTGCGCAGAGGCATAAATTTTGTTTATTTGAATCCGAACAACTTTATAACACCAAAATGTTTGTACTTATTATCCTTTTCGTGGTTTTAGGCTTTGTCGTGCAACAACGCTTGAAATCGAAATTCAAGAAATATTCGCAAGAAGCCCTAAGCAATGGCTTGAGCGGAGCAGAGATTGCCCAGAAAATGCTGGACGATCACAACATCACCGATGTACGCATTCAAAGCGTGCCTGGTAAGCTGACCGACCATTATAACCCTTTAGATAAAACCGTCAACCTCAGCCCTGAAGTATATAGCGGACGTAGCGTCAGTGCAGCGGCCGTGGCTGCCCATGAAGTAGGCCATGCCGTACAGCACGCCGTGGGTTATCAATGGCTGGAGATGAGATCTAAACTCGTCCCACTAGCCAGCGCAAGTGGGCGTATCATGAACATCGTGATGTGGAGCATGTTCCTAGGATTCGGGATGCTCAACCTTTTCAGCTTTGATACCATCATTTGGGTATTGATCGTTTCACAAACGGCCATTACAGCCTTTACCCTTGTAACACTGCCTGTGGAATACGATGCCTCTAACCGTGCATTGGCTTGGTTGACCTCTACAGGAACCATCAATACCATGGAACATGAAAATGCAGCAGATGCGTTAAACTGGGCGGCACGTACTTATTTGGTGGCAGCTTTGGCTTCTATGGCCCAGCTCGCCTACTATATTTCGTTGCTCAACAGCAGAGATTAAATCAGACTTTTAGGTATAAAAAAACCGCGCCCAAGGGCGCGGTTTTTTTTTGTGATCTTACCTAGTGAATTATTTGTTCACTGTGTAACCTAAAGACTGTAGGTAGGCGATTTTCTCATCAACAACTGCTTGTTGGCGACGCACTACTTCTTTCTCAATAGAAGTGGCTAAGCCTGCTAGTTCCTCATCAGAAAATTTCCCCAAGAATTGAGATGCAAAAAGCGACTTCAATGTCTTGTTATTGTTTTGGTTTTCGCGGATGTAGTTAACTACTGCCTTTGGTTTCATAAACAACTCGTGTTTTAGTTAATTCTGAAGAACAAAAATACACGAATTTTTTAAAGAAATTTTGTGTATCTCAATCGAGACAATCAGATTTTATTTCAATGCCGTTAAATCCTCTACACCGACCTGTCTGACGGTTATCAAAGGCTCTGCATATGCCGCTCCAATAATACGCCCCCAATCCTGAGCACGTGCCACAACACTATCTAAAAATCCTTTGCTCGCAATAACCGTTTCCGGCTCATTACTATTGGGATCATAGAACTGACTCTTATGTGCTTTAATACTGGCTAATTTTTGTTCAAATCCAGTAGATATATCCACGATGAGATCTGGATTTAGATTATAAAACTGCAGGTATTTGTACATTGTTTTTGGACGCCACGGAGCCAATTTCTCTACATTTGCTTCCAATTCAATTTTGTGCAAACCACTGATAAAACAAGCCTCCTCAACCAAACGAGACCCTCTACCGTGATCAGGATGACGGTCCGTAGGCGCATTCATAATGACGATATCGGGCTGGTATTTCCGCACCATTTTCGCCACTAATAATTGTGATTCATGATCGTAACCTACTTGGCCATCAGGCATGCACAAGTTCTCTCGAACCACGCATCCTAGAATTTTGGCGGCCTCAGCGGCTTCCGCATCGCGCAGTTCAGGAGTACCTCGGGTACCCATCTCACCGCGGGTCAAATCCACAATACCCACTTTCTTGCCGGCAGCGGCATGAGTAGCTAGAATGCCTCCAGCTCCCAACTCGACATCGTCGGGGTGGGCACCGAAAGCAAGAATATCAAGTTTCATAGTCTTTACTTTCCTGCGGCAAAGGTCGTGATTTCCATGCTCATCGGACTCGTGGAAGAAGGGAAATGTGCTACCCACTGGCCATTTTCATCGATCAAGAACTTGTTGAAGTTCCAGCTGACCTTAGCATCAGAAACGCCATTTTGTTCCTTATTACACAGCCATTGGAAAATATCATCACCGCGACTTGCCCCTGTTTTCACCTTGGACATCATAGGAAAAGTCACATCATATTTGGAAGAACAAAATGCTGCAATTTCTTCTTCAGAACCAGGCTCTTGCCAACCAAAATCATTCGATGGAAAACCAATTACCGAGAAATCATCTCCTCCATATGTACGGTATAATTTCTCCAAATCCTCGTACTGTGGGGTATAGCCACATTTAGAAGCGGTATTCACAACCAAAACTCTCTTGCCTTTCAACGAAGAAAATGAGAAAGGCTGTCCTTCAATAGTTGTGGTATTTAGGGTGTAGAAGTCAATCGGTGGAGCGCTCATGGCTAATGTATTTGAGGTAGATTCTGGTGTGCCATTGCTGCAAGAGAATAACAACACAAATGATAGTAGGGATAAAATTCGTTTCATGTATAGGGTTTTTGTGATAAACATCAAAGGTGCTGGAATAGTTTGATGTAATTTTGTGAAATGCAAAAAATCATGCGCTTGCTGGTTCGTTTTTTCCGCCAAGAGGTGAGAAATAGCAATGTACTTTTTTCGCTCGGGCTGTACTTGCTAGGTGTGTCCTACCTCATTTATTTATTGAGCGGCAGCACACCATCAGATTCCGCATGGAACACCTTACTCTGGGTAGTCGTTTTTTTTGGATCGGTCCAATTATCTTCTCGAAGCTTCGAATTCGAAAGCGGACCTTACTTCTATTACTACCAAACCATCGCCAATGCCAAGCACACCATTATTGCCAAGATGTTGTTCAATGTGGCATACATGATGTTATTGAGCATGGCGACTTGGGCCCTGTTCATTGTATTCTTTGGCAACCCGGTGTACAACACCGCCTTATTCTTTATTGGACTCATATTAGGCGCAACAGGATTTAGTGTGGTCTTGACCTTGACCAGCGGTATAGCACATCGCACCAAAGGCAATGCCACGTTGGGAGCCATTTTAGCAATCCCACTGCTCTTTCCCGTCCTCCAACTGACCAGTGCTATAAATCTACAAGCCATTGTGGGTGTGACCCTTACCGATGCCGCCAATCTATTGGGAACATTAGTTGCTTTAGATATGGGAATAGGCCTCCTAGCCTACCTACTCTTTCCGTATCTTTGGCAAGATTAAAACAACACATGAAAGGAAGCATTTACAAGGTATTGGGGTTGCTATTGGTCGCATATAGTTTGATCTATGGTTTGTTGACCAAGGTGCCCGATCTCCCGATCATCGAAGAAAGCATTCGCAATCTGTTTTATCACGTCAGCATGTGGTTCGCCATGGTGGCAATGATGGCGGCTAGTTTTTGGAACGCCATTCGTTTTTTGGGTACGGAAGATTTAGCCAAAGACCGCCGAAGCATCAGCCTCGCTGAGATGGGCATGTTCTTCTCCTTCATGGGACTGTTCACAGGAATGGTCTGGGCGAA
>JAURAE010000098.1 GCA_030829675.1 Schleiferiaceae bacterium | reverse complement strand
ACTCTGAGAACATTTTTGCCGCATACTCAAACTATGGATTCAAGAAGGGGAAGTGGGGCTACCAGCTCGGGTTGCGCGCGGAGCAAGCGAACATCACCGCGACCCAAATCACTCAAGATTCCACCTTCTACAACAACTACTTCCAGGTGTACCCGAGCGCGTTTTTAACCTACGAAATTGCTCGTGGTCGCGAACTGAACTTCAGCTACAGCCGCCGAGTGGAACGCCCACGCGGTCGTCAACTCAACCCATTCATTGATTACAGCGACCCCTTCAACTTACGCCAAGGGAACCCTTACCTCTTGCCGGAATTTACCGGAGCGTATGAAGCGGGTTATACCCACATCATGCAGAAGGGCGGTACCATCACCTCGAATGTGTATTTCCGCGATAAGAGTAACATGATTAATTGGTACAACATCGTAGATAGCACGGGGATCAACATGACCACCTTCCGCAACTTGAACGACGGTGAGGATGCCGGTTTGGAATTGAACTACCGAGGAAAACTTGGGAATAAAGGCGGTTTCGCCAGCATAGGTGGGAACTACTTCTACAGCCAAGTGCGCGGTGAGGTCGACGGCATTGCCTGGAACAATAGTGGTTTTGGTTTCGGATTGAATACCATGATCAGTACCCCGCTTTGGAAAAATGCCAGCTTGCAGTTGATGGGGAACTATCGCAGTAAGCGTGTGAATGCTCAGGGAATTGGGCGTCCGTTCTACTTTGTGGGCGGTGGCTTCAAACAAGGATTCATGGAGGATAGATTGAACCTGTCTATCAACTGTCGCGACATCTTCAATACCATGGGATGGAACTACGAGAACGCCGGTCCGAACTGGACCCAAGAAGGCCAATTCCGCTGGATGTCTCGCGTCGTCGAGGTTGGCCTCACCTACAACTTTGGGGAAGTACAGCGCAGACGCCGCGATATGAACCGTGGTGAGGGCGGTGGCGGCATGGACATGGAAATGTTTTAACTTCGATAAAAATCAAAAGCCTCGGATTCGTTCGGGGCTTTTTTTATTTTAGAGGAAACCGTTGGTCATGAAAAAACTCCTGTTCCTATTTGCCTTTGTACCGGTCTTGCTGTTTGCAGAGGCACTTCCTTGTCCATTATCCATGCCTGTCGTCTATGATTTGACCGGCGCCATTGACGACGGCTATAGTGTCGTGGCGGTGGTGACGGATCAGGCCGAGATCTCTGAGTTTTCCTATGATTCGAAAACGGATTATTTGACGCTTTTAACAGATGCCCAATTCTATTATGCCCTCTGCCTAGATTCCGCAGGACATCAACAGTTCTTGTACATGGGGCCGCAAGAAGTGGGGGGAGGCGTGGCCATTCAAGAACTCCAACCCTTGCCCTCGAGTTTGGGAGAAGGGGCTAAGGCTGCCGGTAAAGGCGCGCTCATCTCCTTGGGCACGGGAACGGGAATTTTTCTCATCGCGTTGGCAGCAGATCCAGGCGACGGTTGGACGGCATTAGGAGGATTAATTATAGGCGTAGTGGTGGCGTATTTTGGAATCATCGCCAGTGCCGCTTGGGGAATTGTCAAAGGCGTTCAAACTTCCATGCAAAATCAAAGAGAAGTGGCGCGACGCAAGCAAAGCGTGGGATACGGCTCGTCGAGCAGCACCTTCATTGTCACCCCGGTAGATCGGGAAATAGTGCCTACGGAGTACTTGGAGAAATTGGACCCTACGATCTAAAGCTCTTCGTCGAAATCATCGCCTTCGCCAGGGAAGTCAAAGCTGGTCGGCACACAATCTACATCTACCCCTAGGTCGCCTTTTGGACGCTCGAATGGCTCCTTGCTGATGCCTAGCTCTGGGTTGGCGTAATTCTTCTTCATGTACACCGCCCAGATGGGAAGCGCAGCCGTAGCCCCCTGTCCATAGTAGGTTCCGTACCCGCCGCCAAAGTGCGCGGCACGGTCCTCACATCCGGTCCAAACGCCGGTGATCAAGTTCGGTACGGCACCCATAAACCAGCCGTCGGATTGGTTCTGAGTCGTTCCCGTTTTACCCGCGATCTCGTTGGTGAAATTGTAAGGATAACCGGTCACTACATTTTGGCGGTACGAGGCTCCGCTGTGACGCAATCTGAGTCCAGTACCGTCTTCGGTGACCCCCATGAGCAGCTTCAAAATGACATAGGCATCCTTGTCGCTCATCACCTGACGGGTTTCCGGAGTGAATTCTTCGAGTACCACACCGTTTTTATCCTCGATGCGGGTAATCATGATGGGCTCGACATAACGGCCCTTGTTCGCGAAAGTGGTGTACGACCCGACCATTTCATAGACGCTGAGGTCCACGGTTCCCAAGGCGATAGAGGGCACTTCTGGAATGTCTCCCGTGATGCCCATCTGACGGGCGAGATTAATCACAGGGCGAGGGCCTACCTGTTTCATCAGGAAGGTGGTCACCGTATTCATGGAGTTTGCCAAGGCGTGCTTCAAGCTTTTGGTGCCGCCGTATTTATCGTCAGAGTTTGACGGGCACCAATCTTCGATGAGGCCGTATTCGCCTTTTTCTATACAGATTTTGGCGTTCGGAACTTGGAGACAAGGACTGTAGTTTTTCTCCAAGATGGCCGTGGCGTAGACGAAGGGCTTGAAGGTAGAACCTACTTGGCGCTTTCCTTGCTTGACGTGGTCGTACTTGAAGTATTGATAGTCGTTTCCACCGACCCATGCTTTGACAAATCCGGTTTGCGGTTCGACGCTCATCAGACCTACCTGGTACAGCCCTTTGTAATACATGATGCTGTCCATCGGCGACATGACCGTATCCTTATCGCCTTGCCAAGTAAAGACAGTCATCGGAATCTTGGTATTGAACACGTTGCGGATGCTGTCCATGCTTGCGCCTTTCTTTTTAAGGCCGCGGTAGCGTTGTGTGTTTTTCATTGCTCGATCGAGGATGGCCTTCACATTGCCGGCCGGGTCTTCGTCGAAGTAGAACGGTCCGTATTTGCGGTCTTCCTTGATGATGTCAAAGACGCGCTGGAGGTTGCTCATGTGCTCTTGCACCGCTTCCTCTGCGTTCTCCTGCATCTCGGCGTTGATGGTGGTGTAGATCTTGAGACCGCCGCTGTAGAGATCGAGCTCTCGGCCGGTGCGTTTCTCGTAGTTCTTGATCCAGTCTTTCATATAGCCGCGCAGGTATTCGCGGAAGTACGGTGCCAAACCGGCGTTGTGGCTTTGCGGGCGGAAGTTGAGTTGCAGTGGGATTTGTTGGAGGCTATCTTTTTCCTCTTCGGTGATCATGCCATTGCGCACCATTTGAACGAAGACCTGATCACGACGGAGCTTGGTGCGTTCTGGATTGCGCTTGGGGTTGTACAGCGAAGGGTTTTTTGCCATGGCGACAAAGACTGCGGCTTCCTCAATATTTAGGTCAATAGGCTTCTTGTTGAAGTAGGTGCGCGCAGCAGAATTAATACCTACGGCCTGGTACAGGAAGTCAAGCTGGTTTAGGTACAGGGCGATGATTTCCTCTTTGGTGTAGAGACGTTCAAGACGTACGGCAATGACCCACTCGCCGAACTTCTGCATGATGCGTTCAATGAGGTTGGTGGCCGGTTCTGAGAACTGCATTTTGGCCAATTGTTGCGTCAATGTCGATCCCCCGCCTTTGCTACCTAGGTAGGCCACCGCGCGAATCAATGCTTCTGCATCCACGCCACTGTGGGAATAGAAACGCTCGTCTTCGGTCGCAACCAGCGCTTTGCCCAACCACGGGGTTAGTTCCTCGTAGGTAGCGGCGGTGCGGTTTTCACGGTAGAACGTACCCAATACTTCGTCGTCTTCCGAGATGATTTGGGTCGCGAGCTTGGTGTCCGGATTGGCAATTTGCTCAATGTTCGGCAACGGATAGAAGACCTCCGCGACCGTGAGCGATAGCATAAGGGTCAGCCCCCAAACCGGGCTGGTAATTGCGACGATGGTCCAGATGACCTGCTTGCGGAATGACCGCGGCTTCTTGGGAGTGGGGGTTGTTGCCATAGGGTATAAAAATAACGAAATGTGGCACCCGAGATTATCGGACAATAAGAACTTTTCCCATAGCCGTAATCTCGCCTAAATCATCGCTCACGTAGATCAGGTACACGCCGCTGGCCACCTTTTTTCCGTGGTGATTTACTCCGTCCCATCGCATTTGTCCACCTTCGGCAACGGTCTCGTAGACTAGGCCTCCACTCACGTCGGTGATTTTAATCTGTGCGTTTTCAGGGCAGCCTTGCGCTAGAATTGGACCCTCGTAACCAGGACGAATAGGATTTGGGTAGACCAAAAGTTCCGGATATAGGCCGAGGTAGCCCGGAGTGGCCGTGCCGCGATAGCCAATAACGCCCAGTTCCGTGGCGATCACCACCTCGCCCGAGGTCGGGTCGATGGCGAGGCTCTGAATGTTGTTGGACAACAAAGGACTATTCTCTGCCGTGAAATGTTGAAGGGTGCTCAGGCCGTCCGCGCCGATCAGGAAGAGGCCGGCACCGCGGGTACCGATCCACTTTTGGTTGGCGCCGTCCACCACGATGGCGGTGATGGGTGTTTCCCCGAGGAGCTTTTGTACCACGCCATCTTCTTCAAAAAGTA
>JAURAE010000097.1 GCA_030829675.1 Schleiferiaceae bacterium | reverse complement strand
CTGCATTTCAGTAAGATCACCTTCCAACTGCTCTGCGTACTTCTGAATCTCAGCTTCTGCGGTGCTTGTCTCAGGCATGATAGCCAACAACTCATCTACGTTGATGTGACCTACTTTTTGCTGCGCCGTAGCGGTTCCAGCAAGGCCGAGAGTCAAGGCAAGTGCGAGTATTACTCTTTTCATTGTTTTTAATTTATCGCTTTAAACTATTTAAAACTTCGTCACTGTAGTCTTTCTCCTTTTCTACGAAGAGAACACCACTGTCCGCGCTTTTGTCCAAAATTAGGTCTAATTTCCTTTTGGTCGCTAATGCCTGGACGGCTCCGAAGACTTTATCTTGAATGGGTTGGACGAGCTGGGCACGCTTGGTAAAAAGCTCGCCTTCCGGTCCGAAATATTTTTGCTGCAGGGCGATGACCTCTGCCTCTTTGTCTTGAATGGCTTTTTCACGTTGGGCCAATTTATCTGGCGACAACAAAATGCGCTCTGCCGCGAGGGCATCCTTCAAACTTTGCAACTCACTCTGAAGCGCACTCACCTCCCCAGCCCATTGCTCGCTGAGCTTGTTGAGCTGGCTTTTGGCCTGCTCGTATTCTGGCATGTTCGCGAGGATGTATTCCGTATCCACGACACCATAGCGCTGTGCCATGGTAGGCACGCTGAGAAGGGCGGCGATGATAATATGGAAAAGGCGAAGCTTCATTGCGGTGAAGGTAGTTGAATTAGAACTGTTGGCCAATGATGAAGTGCGTTTGCCATCCGCTGGCTGCTGCACCGTTCGGCATAGGATCGAAGCCATAGGCAACATCCACTCCCATCAAACCAAACATAGGCATGAAGATGCGCAAACCAACTCCAGCACTACGCTTCAAGTTAAACGCACGGTAGTCCCAGAAATTGTCGTAGTTGTTTCCTCCTTCCAAGAACGCCAACGGGAATACTTGAGCCGACGGGTTGTTGGCGAGTATGTATCGGAATTCAAGGATGTATTTGTTGTACAGCGCACCACCTCCTGCCGGGGTAATGGAGTTGTTTTGGTACCCGCGCAGACCGATGATCTCGCGGCCGTCGATCACGAAATTGGCCAAACCATCACCTCCAACATAGAAACGTTCGAACGGCGGCAAGCCCAAATCTTTGTTGTATGATCCGAGGTATCCAAACTCACCGTGGGTGCGGATCACGAACTTAGAGGTAATCGGTGCAAACCAATCTGCATTCAATTTCCATTTGTGGTACTCCACCAATCTGAAGCGCTCCTCGCTGCTCAAGCTCTTGTAATCAATGTCTTTGTTCAGCATGCTAAACGGCGGGGTCAATTCCGCTGCGAAGCTCAACTGCGAACCGCGCGTTGGGAAGATCGGCACGTCGGTGTTGTTTCGTCCTAAGGTAAACTTGTAGTTCACGTTGTTGGAGATCCCTTTGTTGTAGTTCAAGAACCCGGTAGGGAAGTTGTCCAAATTAAAGCGACGGAATTCCAAACCCTGGTAAAGGGTGAAATAATCATCCGGCCACTTCAAGCGCTGCCCCAGTCCGAAGTTTACCCCAGTAATGTAAAGGCTCTGGCGGTTCGGGTCGTTCGCACGCACCCCGTTGCTTTGAACGTTGTGGTAAATGGTGGCGGTGAAGCTGTTTGGTTTCTTACCGCCCAACCACGGCTCGGTGAACGAGGCGTTGTAGCTCTGGAAGTACAAACCGTTCGACTGTGCACGCAAGTTGATGCTTTGCCCATCACCCGTTGGTAGTGGTTGCCAAGCGCGCTTATTGTTGATGTTGCGCGCGGAGAAGTTATTGAAGTTCAACCCAAAGGTCCCTACCACTCGGCCGGCACCCCAACCTCCTTGCAATTCAAGCTGGGAAGTCGAGCGCTCCACTACGGTGTATTCCAAATCCACTGTACCTGTTTGAGGATCTGGTACCGGGTTTACCCCAATGGCCGTTTGATCAAAATAACCTAGCTGGGCCAATTCTCGAATCGTACGCTGAATCATCGCTTTTGAGAATAGATCACCCGGCTTGGTGCGGACCTCACGGTAAATCACGTGATCATTAGTACGCTCATTCCCTGTGATGCTAACTTTACGAATGGTGGCCTGACGACCTTCTTGAATTCTAATCTCGATATCGATGGTATCGTTCTGTACGTTCTTCTCAATCGGGATCACTTGCGAGAAGAGGTAACCGTTATTCAAGTAAATCGACGCTACATCGTTGCCGTTCGGATCGAAGCTTACGCGTTCGTTCAAGTGCTGGCTATCGTAGATATCGCCTCTATTGATTTTCAAAATACTCTTGAGGATAGGCGTATCGTACTTTGTGTTTCCAACGAAAGTGATGTCCCCAAAGTAGAACTTACGTCCTTCTTCTACAGTGATTTCAACATTTACAAACTCGCCGTCGAGAGCATAAGAGGTATCTGATACTACCCGGGCATCGCGGTACCCCATGCTGTTGTATTTCGTAACGATGGCCTTTAGATCCTCGCGGTATTCTTTCTTGCGGAGCTTTGATACCTTGAAGATGGCCTTGCCTTTCATCTTGGTATTTTTCATCGCTTTTAAGAGCACCTTGTCGCTCACCGCTTCGTTGCCGTGAAATACGATTTCGTTGATCTTCACACGTTCGCCAGGGTTTACTCGGAAACCTAGGACTACCGCATGGTTGAAGTTTGTATCGACATCTTGAACGATATCTACACTGGCATTGAGGTAGCCCTTTTCGCGGAAGTATTGCTCAATCTTGTTATTGCTCATCACGAGCAAGTTATCGTTCACGACCTTTCCGGCACGTAGACCCAATTCTTCACGCAGATCATCTTTCCACGACTTCTTTACACCGACAATGTAGTATTTGCTCAGCTTTGGAAGTTCCTTCAGGTAGATGTCCAAGAAGACCTTGTTTCCAGTTTTGTTGGTCACACGGAAGGTGATGTCCTCGAAAAGCTGTTGACGCCACAGCGTACGAATGGCCTCAGAAATGGCAGGGTCCGGAAACTGAATCTGATCGCCCACTCGAATGTTGGTCAACATGATTACCACATTTGGATCCAAATCCTTGGTCCCACTGACGGTAATACCGCCTACTTCGTAATCAATGCCTGGTATCAAATTGAAATCTCCCGTCGTGACGATTTGTCCACGAGAGATAAGTGCTGAACACACTAGTAATAAGGCCCAAAGGGTACGCTTCATGCTGTTACTTGTCCGTTAGTTGTTCAGAGGTCTGGCCAAATCTGCGTTCTCTTTTCTGGAAGGCAGCAATGGCATCGTAGAGCCCCTGTGCATCAAAGTCCGGCCAAAGGATGGGTGTAAAGTACAACTCCGCATAGGCCAATTGCCAAAGCAAGTAGTTGCTGATGCGCTGTTCTCCACTGGTACGAATCATAAGATCCGGACTGGGCATGCCCGCCGTGAAGAGTGAGTTCTCAATATGTGCTTCAGAAATGTCCTCCGGAGCTAATGCCCCATTGGCCACCTCAGTGGCAATTTTGCGAACCGCTTGCACCATTTCATCCTGAGAGCCGTAACTCAAAGCAAGCGTCAAAGTTAACCCATCATTCTTGGATGTAGCCGTTATGACTGACATTAACTTTTTATTTGCTTTTTCCGGCAAGGAATCCACGTTTCCAATGGCTTTGAGACGCACATTATTATTCATTAACGTGGGCAATTCTTTCTCCAACGCCGTCATCAAAATATTCATCAATGCATCGACTTCGGCCTTCGGGCGATTCCAATTTTCAGTGGAAAACGCATACACGGTCAAAAAGCCCAATCCCAATTCTGCTGCGGCCGTTGTGATCTTTCGCAACGCTTCAACGCCTACTTCATGGCCGCGTACTCGGGTCATGAACCCTTGTTGCTTGGCCCAGCGACCGTTGCCGTCCATGATCACCGCAATGTGTTGCGGGATGTGGTCCGGATCGAGGCCTGCTTTCAGGCGATTATTTCGAAAAATGTTAGAATCCACTACAGCGCTCATCTCTGGGGCTCAGGTTATAAAAAATGGTTAGTCCGGCAAAAATAGCCCAATCCTTTGACTCAGCATTGCCTCGAGCCAATCCACTTTGGTAAGGCACGTTTCCAGGATTTGAAAAATAAGCGGCCAATTCGCTGCGCTCCTCTGCCAAATCCTGGGCATCGACGTAATCGCCGCTGGTATCGTCCAAATAATCGGACCCGTACGAACGCCATCCCACCTCAGCGGTCATGCTCCAATCACGCGCCAAACTGCGGCGGTAACCGAAGCCCATGGGCACCGTAAGCGTGGTCGTTCCGTAGAACAATTGGTCGTTCAAGTCGGTCTGTTGGCCCTCTGTCCCCAGCGGACGCAAGTCGTACCACTCTCCTTCAAATTCGCCTTGAGGATTGTATTGAGTGAGCCCAATTCCTGCAAACAGATAGAAAGATTGGTTGAATTTGGTTCCCGTACCGTACGGCCAATAGTTGAATTCCGTCATGTAAGAAAGCTCCGAGATCTCCGTTCGGAAGGCCAAGTCCCTGTCCTGCTTCCAATCGTCTTTCGCCCACGCATCCATGCCACTGAGGTAGCCGCGAGTATAATTTAGACGGGTCGACCAGTGCCAATTGAACTGGCGGCGGAGGGTGATTTGACCGGCGGGTTGGTTCGGGGTGAATCCG
>JAURAE010000096.1 GCA_030829675.1 Schleiferiaceae bacterium | reverse complement strand
TCTCAGCATCTGTACGGTAGTACATTCCTTGATAGCCGTTTTCAGTTTTGACCAGCCACAAGTCCGAAGCAAAGACCGGGAAGGTGCCGCGGAGGGTATCTTCTCCATGTAAGGCTACGTCAAAGGATTCGTGTACGCCATTTTGAATGGTTAGTGTTCCTTTAGCCGGGGTATACGTAGCACTGAATTCAACGGTGGTGGAATCGTTCAAGCGCAATGCACCTTGGTACTTTTCAACGTGATACGATGCTACTTCTTCCGAGTTGCCGCAAGAAAAAAGGGCCATCGAAATGGCCCCTATGATGATGAAATTCTTCATGTTTGAATTAGAGGTTTAATTCCTCAATAAAGGTATCAATCTTTCTTTCAAGTTCTGCCTTGGTTGTGGCATGGCTATGACCAGTGGTAGCGCGCACGCTGAAGTAGAACTTGATTTTTGGTTCTGTCCCCGATGGGCGGGCACTGACTTTATCTCCAGCCTCCGTGATGAACTGCAAGACATTTGAAGATGGCAGCGCAGTGCTTGATGTTGCTCCAGTGCGCAGATCGGTCTGAGTGGAATTGCTATGGTCGATGGCAATGACGACTGGAGAGCCAGCCAAGGTCTTAGGCGGTTCATTTCGCAGGGCAGTCATCATATCCGCAATTTCTTGGGCTCCGGAACGGCCTTTTTTGGTGATGGAAATCAATCGCTCTTGGTATTGACCAAACTCGCGGTGTATGGCTTCTAGCTGTTGCAAGACTGTACGGCCTTGTGCCTTGGCATTAGCGGCCATTTCCGCAATCATCACTGCAGAAGCCACGGCATCTTTATCGCGAACGGCATCCCCAATGAGGTAGCCGTAGCTTTCTTCACCGCCCACTAGGAATTGTTCCTCCGGCTTGTGATTGATGATATCTGCGATCCATTTGAATCCGGTCAAACAGCGGTAACAAGGCACGCCATAGGCCGCCGAGATGTCGGCAATGAGATCGGTGGTCACTACTGTGGCAGCAGTAAAACCGTTGGAGGGGAGGGTGCCGTTCTCCTTATACGCATTGAGGATGTAGTGGACGAGTAGTGCTGCGGTATCGTTTCCGTTGAGCAGTTGCATTTTGCCTGTCCCATCGTTGGCAGCAATACCCACGCGATCAGTATCAGGGTCACAACCGATCACTAGATCAGCTCCGGTAGCTTCGGCCTGTGCAACGGCCATGGCAAGGGCAGCACTTTCTTCTGGGTTAGGGCTGGCGACGGTAGGGAAATTGCCGTCGGGGGTGCTTTGCGCTTCTACGAGCTGTACATTAGTGAATCCTGCTTTGGCCAAGGCTGGAGGTACGCTAATGATTGAGGTGCCGTGCAATGCGGTAAAAACGATGTTTAGATCGGTTTTGCCGGCGTTGCTCAAAGACAATCCCGCAATCATATCTGTGTATTTCTCGTCGAGTTCGCTGCCTACGGTTTCGATTAGGGCTTCATTGGCATCCCAACGAATATCTTGGAAACGAGTGGCACGCACCTGCTCAATAACGCCTTTGTCATGTGGAGGCACTAATTGGCCCCCGTCGTTCCAATATACCTTGTACCCATTGTATTCCTTTGGGTTGTGTGAAGCTGTTAAAACGATACCGAAATCGCAGCCAAGCTCGCGTACGCTGAAGCTGAGCTCAGGCGTCGGGCGTAAATCCTCGAAAAGGTAAGTGTGTACACCATTGGCACTAAGCACTTCTGCCACTTTGCGGGCAAAGGCCTTAGAGTTGTTGCGGCTGTCGAACGCAATGGCTGCTTTGAGGTCCGTACGACCCATGGATTGCTGGGCATAAACGGCCAAACCTTGTGTCGCCAAACCGAGTGTAAATGGGTTGATTCTATTGGTTCCCACGCCCATGATCCCGCGCATGCCTCCGGTTCCGAAGTCTAGGTCTTTGTAGAAAGGCTCAATCAAGGTGTCTCCGCCAGCATCGAGCATCGATTGTGCAGCAGCACGAGTTTCAGCATCAAATAAATCAGAGGTCCACAACGTGGCATTTTCGGTAGCAATGGATAGAACGTCCGCGCTCATGTAGCTAATGGTTTTTGTGAATCCCAAAAATACAAAAAGGGGGCCGGAGCCCCCTAGACATTGTTATGACAATGTGTAATTTATTTCACAAACTTATTCGTTGCCCAGCATCTCGTAGGAGCGAGCAATGAAGGCAGTCAGCTCTTCCCCGTGCAGCAAGTTTTGCTGAAGTTTAGCGAGGTCAAGGGCTTGATTGACAGCCGTTCCACGAGCATCTGCATCTTCAGTATCCAAGATTTTTGAAGCGAGTGGGTGGTTGGCATTGACAATCAAATCGTACATATCTGGGAAATCTCCCATGCCCATCATACCACCGCCACCGGTCATTTGCATTTCTTTCATGCGTCGCATGAATTCAGGAACGGTAATTACTAGAGGCGCCTCAGTAGAGTCCATGTCCTCGAGTTTCAGGGTGAACTTTTCCTTTGGAACGATGGCTTCTAATCTGGTTTTGAGCTCTTCCTTTTGCTTGTCGCTGAGCTTGGCAACACGAGTTTCGTCCTTCTTGATGAGGTTGTCGATCAAATCGCTATCTACACGTGCGAAAGTGGTGTTTTCGTGCTCTTGTTCCAATTTCTGCAGCAAGTGGCTGGTCAACGGAGAATCTAAGAGCAGTACGCTGTAGCCTTTGGCTTTCGCAGCCTGGATGTAGCTGTGTTGCCCGTCCTTGTGAGAAGCGTAAAGCACCACGGTCTTTTTGTCCTTATTCGTTTGATTCTCTTTGATCGTTTCGAGGTAGGCTTCAAAGGTGTGGAGTGCACCATCGGTATCTTCATACAGGGCAAACTTCTTCGCCTTGTCGAAGAATTTCTCTTCAGTGAGCATACCGTACTCGATGATGATCTTCATGTCGTTCCACTTGGCCTCAAAATCTTCGCGGTCTTTGCGGAACATCTCGTCCAATTTATCCGCGACCTTTTTAGTGATGTGAGAAGAAATCTTCTTCACATTACCGTCGGCCTGAAGATAGGAGCGGCTCACGTTCAGTGGGATGTCCGGTGAATCGATGACCCCATGGAGGAGCGTCAAGAAATCGGGCACAATACCTTCCACACTGTCCGTTACAAACACCTGCTTCTGGAACAGTTGAATTTTGTTGCGCTGAGGCTCTACGTTCGGTTTGATCTTCGGGAAGTAGAGAACACCAGTCAAGTTGAACGGATAATCCACGTTGAGGTGAATGTTGAATAGCGGTTCGTCAAAGCTCATTGGGTAGAGCTCGCGGTAGAATTCTTTGTAATCTTCGGCCGTTAAATCGCTCGGTGTACGTACCCATGCCGGGTTCGGGTTGTTGATGATGTTGGCCACCTTGCGCGTTTCCCATTTGGCCTCTTCACCTTCTTTAGCCGCATTGTAGCTCTCGTCCTTTTCGCCGAATTGGATCGCAATAGGCATAAACTTCGCATACTTACTCAGCAGCTCATTGATTTTGCTTTCTTCTAGGAAGTCTTCACTATCCTCAGCGATGTGGAGCTTGATTTCCGTTCCGCGATCCGCTTTCTCAATGGTGTTGAGTTCGAACTCTGGATTTCCTTCACAGATCCACTGTACGGCAGCGGCATCTTTGTGAGATTTGGTCAAGATTTCCACTTTCTTCGCCACCATGAAGGCGGAGTAGAACCCTAGACCGAAATGTCCGATCAGGTCGGCGCCGTCCATTTTGCCTTCGTATTCTTTGACGAATTCTTCTGCGCCAGAGAACGCCACCTGGTTGATGTATTTGTCAATCTCTTCGGCGGTCATCCCGATGCCTCGGTCGATGATGCTCAAGGTCTTCGCCTTTTTGTCGAGTTTGATATGAATGGTCAAATCGCCCAATTCGCCTTTGGCCTCACCTAGATTGGTCAAGGTCTTTAGCTTCTGCGTCGCATCCACAGCATTAGAAACGAGTTCTCGTAGAAAGATTTCGTGGTCGCTGTACAAGAACTTCTTGATGATAGGGAAGATGTTCTGCGCGGTTACATTAATGGATCCTTTAGACATTGTATTTGATATTTTGGTTTCTCCTTGCTGTTCAACTCTTGTGCCATGCCTTTTCTGGGCCAATTAATGTGACAAGGTGTCAACCAAGGGTGTCAATTTTGCCTTATCTTAAGGTTTTAACCTAATCACAGATTTCTATATGTATACAGCCAAGATTGCCGGTACAGGTCACTTTGTACCAGAACGTGTCATAACCAATGATTACCTAAGCACCTTGATGGATACAACTGATGAATGGATCACTGAGAGAACCGGCATCAGAGAACGCCGTTGGGTAGAACAGGGAGATGGCAATACGGCAGCCACGATGGGCATCAAGGCCGCTAAAAAAGCCATTGAAGCTGCGGGGTTGGAGCCCAATGATATCGGCCACATCGTCTTCGCTACCATTTCACCGGATTATTATTTCCCTGGTTGTGGCGTCCAAGTGCAAGAGGCCCTCGGCATCCACACCGCAGGGGCGACGGATGTGCGCAATGCCTGTTCAGGGTTTATCTATGCACTGAGCGTGGGTAATGCCTTTGTTCAAACCGGGATGTACGAGCATGTATTGGTCGTGGCTTCGGAGCTTCAAAGCCCCTTTTTGGATAAAACCACCCGCGGTAGAGGGGTAAGTGTCATTTT
>JAURAE010000095.1 GCA_030829675.1 Schleiferiaceae bacterium | reverse complement strand
CGTGCTTCTTGGGTATGGCAGGTATTTTAGTTGGAGGTTCAAAAAACATTATCGTGCGCACATCAAAGAGTATTATTCTGGCCGATTCGGTCTTGAGGAAACCATCGTCTTGGAAGACGAAGTGGTGATTTCCACAAATAAAATGGGCGAAAGCAAGTTGAATATTTCCGAGTTTGAGAAAATCAGCGAAACCCAGTCCCACCTGTTCTTGCATATGAGCACGGGAAATACATTGATTATTCCTACCCATGCAGATGGTGTAGAAGCCTTCAAGCACAAGCTAGTTGATAAGGGCGTGAGGGTTGATCCTTGTTTTGATTGGAAATTTTAGCGGATTGCCTTCGCTTCGCTCGGCGGACCGCGTGGTCACCTAAGGTCAGTAAGAACGCCCCGGTCCTTTGCTGCGCAAAGTCCTTGGTCTTTTTTAGTTGCCCCGGCGCTCAAGCAAGCTTGGCGCCGCACCAACTAAAAAACCCCAGCTCGCATCGCGAGCCGGGGCTTTTCTTATTCTGAGGTTCCGAGCGGACTCGAACCGCTGTAGCTGGTTTTGCAGACCAGTGCCTAGCCACTCGGCCACGGAACCTTAGGGAGGCCAAAAATAATGGAAAAATCCGAACGGCCTCGAGATAATTTTTGTCTATCGCTCTGCGGTAAATGTCAGGGCGACTCGCTCCACATCCCCGTTGATGGGTGGGTTGAGTTTTGCGACGTTGACCCACGCTTTTTGAACCGACGGGTGTTCGTTCATGATTCGGTCAATGATACGCTGACAAACGACCTCGAGGAGCTTGGCGCGGACGGCCATTTCTTCCTTGGCGATAGCGTTTAAGGCGACGTAATCAACCGTGTCGTTGAGGTCGTCCGAGGCCACGGAGGCGGTGAGGTCGGCCCATACGCTGATGTTTACCTCGTAGTGGGAGCCGATCGTGGCCTCTTCTTGCATGCACCCGTGGTTGGTGTAGATGCGGATGCCGTGAACGTCGATTTGGTGTTGTGCGCTCATTATCCTAGTACAGCGATGGCCTTTTCAATGCGAGCAAGCACTTCGTCTTTGCCGAGGACTTCACAAATAGTAAACATGGATGGGCCCATGCCCTTGCCGGTTACGGCGAGGCGGAACGAAGGTCCTACTTTGCCGAAGCCTAGTTCCTTTTCCTCGAGGTAGGCTTTGAAGGAAGCTTCGATATGTTCTTCGGTGAAGTCGTCGAGTGCGCTGAAGCGTAAGGCGAGGTCTTGCATCATGCCCGCGCTGTCCGCGGTCCATTTTTTGGAAGCCGTTTTTTCGTCGTATTCCGTTGGGGCGGAGAACAAGAACTGGCCCTCGGTGAGGAGGTCTTGTGGGAAGGTGGCGCGTTCGCTCATCATGGTAGCGATTTTGCCGAGGTGTGCTTCGTTGTATGCGAGTCCTTCTTTGTCCAATTCTTTTTTGAGCTCAGCCGCTAGCTGGTCTTCGTTGAGGGCGCGCAAGTACAGTTGGTTGAACCATTTGCCTTTTTCGAAATCGAATTTGGCGCCGGATTTAGAGACTTTGCTGAGGTCGAAGGCCTCGATGAGGCCTTGTAGGTCGAAAATTTCTTGTTCGGTGCCCGGGTTCCAGCCAAGGAGGGCGAGCATGTTGATGAAGGCGCCTGGGAAGAAGCCAAACTCGCGGTAGCCGCTGGCCGTTTCTCCGGTCTCTTCATTGTGCCAATCGATAGGGAATACAGGGAAGCCGAGGCGGTCGCCGTCGCGCTTGCTCAGTTTTCCTGGACCATCTGGTTTGAGCAAGAGGGGGAGGTGGGCAAAAATTGGACACTCCCAACCAAAAGCTTCATACAACATCACGTGCAGTGGCGCTGAAGGCAACCACTCTTCACCGCGAATGACGTGCGTAATGCCCATCAAGCGGTCGTCAACGATGTTGGCCAAATGGTAGGTCGGCATGCCATCAGATTTGAAGAGAACCTTGTCGTCCATGTTGTTGGTGTTGACGCTCACCCAGCCGCGGATTGTGTCTTCGAAGCGCACTTCGTGATTGCGAGGGAGTTTGATGCGCACCACGTAGGGCTCGCCGGCAGCGATTTTCGCTTCAACCTCTTCTTTGGGAAGGGTCAAAGAGTTCTTCATATTGCCGCGGGTGATGTAGTTGTATTGCCAGTTGGCTGCGCCGGCATCTTTGGCCAATTGGCGCATGGCGTCGAGCTCGTCCGCCGTGTCGAAAGCGATATACGCTTTTTCGTCTGCGAGCAGCTGGTCCACGTACTGTCTGTACATCGGCTTGCGTTCGCTTTGACGGTAAGGGCCGTTGCCACGGTCTTCACCCCCGATGCCTTCATCCGGGCTGATGCCACACCAAGCGAGGGATTCGATGATGTATTTCTCCGCGCCCGCTACGAAGCGAGTTTGGTCGGTATCTTCTATGCGCAATAGAAAATCTCCGCCGTGTTTTTTGGCGAACAAATAGTTGTACAAAGCGGTGCGCACCCCACCAATGTGTAGGGGTCCAGTTGGGGACGGTGCGAATCGGACACGAACTTTTGAGCTCATTATTGTATCGTTAGAATTGGCGCAAAGGTACAATCGTCTAAACCATTAGGAAACACTAACTTTGTTTAGATAAAAAACACATCTAATCATGTACCCAGAAGAACTCATTGCCCCTATGCGCGCCGAATTGGCGAACAATGGATATACTGAAACAAAGACTCCAGACGAAGTAACTGCAGCCATTAACGCGGATGGAACGACATTCGTAGTCGTAAATTCTGTGTGTGGTTGTGCTGCGGGTTCTGCACGCCCAGCTGCTATGGCAGTGGCAAAATCGTCGGTGAAGCCTGATCGTATGATCACTGTTTTCGCCGGAAACGACGTGGATGCGGTGAACCAAGCGCGCAAGCACATGCTACCGTTCCCTCCATCTTCACCTTCTATGGCGTTGTTTAAAAATGGAGAACTCGTGCACATGGTGGAGCGCCACCACATTGAAGGCCGTACGGCTGAAATGATCGCCGGCAACCTATTGGGCGCCTTCGAAGAGCACTGCAAATAATTTATCCCTATCACAGATGGACCACAAAGACCTGCACATTGAAACCCTAGCCATCCACGGCGGGCAACACCCGGACCCAACTACCGGAGCAGTGATGCCTCCTATTTACCAGACCTCGACCTATGCCCAGGAATACCCGGGTAAGCACAAGGGGTTTGAGTACAGCCGCAGCCAGAATCCTACCCGCTATGCCTTGGAGCGCTCCATCGCGAGCCTTGAGGGCGGGGAGTACGGAGCGGCCTTCGGGTCGGGCCTAGCAGCCATCGACTGTATGCTCAAGTTTTTGAGCCCAGGCGACGAGGTAGTGGCGTGTAACGATTTGTACGGAGGAACGTACAGGCTGTTTACCAAGGTCTTTTCAGATTACGGGATCAAGTTCACCTTTGTGGACATGAGCGACGAGAATTGGTTTTGGACTATTAGTCCCAAGACCAAAATGGTTTGGATGGAAACGCCTACGAACCCCATGTTGAACGTACTCGACATCGCGCAGGCTTCTTCAGTGGCCAAAGCGCACGGCGCGATGCTGGTTGTGGACAACACGTTCGCCACACCGTATTTGCAGCGACCGCTGGATTTGGGCGCCGATGTTGTGATGCACAGTGGAACTAAATACCTTGGTGGTCACAGCGATGTGGTCCTAGGGCTGTTGGCGACCAAAGACGAAAAGATCGCGGAGAAGATGTACTTCATCCAAAACGCTTCGGGCGCCATTCTCGGGCCGATGGATAGCTTCATCGCCTTGCGCGGGATTAAAACTCTTCATGTTCGCATGGACCGCCATTGTGAAAATGGTGAAGCGGTGGCCCAATTCTTGGCAAACCACCCCAAAGTAGGTAAGGTCTATTGGCCCGGTCTCAAGGAACATAATGGACACGAGGTGGCCAAGCGTCAAATGAAGAAGTTTGGCGGAATGGTTAGTTTTACTGTGAAAGACGCGGGCTTCGAAGCGACGGCCGAAGTAGTGAGCGCCATGAAGGTCTTTACCCTAGCAGAAAGCTTGGGTGGGGTAGAAAGTTTGTCTGGACACCCGGCGTCGATGACCCATGCCTCTATTCCAAAAGAGGAGCGCGAGAAAGTTGGGGTGACCGACAATTTGGTGCGCCTTTCGGTAGGAATTGAACATGTAGAAGATTTGCTTGCGGATCTAGCGCAGGCACTAGATAGATAAAGATGAATAGCAAGTTTGCAGTAATAGGCCTTGGAGTTTTTGGCTCGGCCATTGCCCGTAAGTTGGCCGAAAGAGGCGCCGATGTTATGGCTATTGATGAAAGCGAGGACAAGGTTCTAAGCATCGCCAATGATGTAGCGTACGCTGTCAGCTTGGATGCTACCAATAAGCACGCGCTCGAATCTCAAAGCATCGCAGAAATGGACGCGGTGGTCGTGAGTATCGGCTCGAGCTTTCAAGAAATGATCCTTTGCGTGTTCCAGCTTCAAGCCATAGGTGTAAAGCAGATCATTGCCCGCGCTCAAGGGCCCGTGCAAAGAGAAATTCTTACCAAAATGGGTATTGATCACGTGTTGAGCCCAGAGCTTGAGGTAGCAAATAATGTTGCAGAACAATTGACAACTCCAGGGGTGTTGATGTGTGTTAATTTGCCGGATGAGCACGAGATCATCGAGGTAGCGGCGCCAAAAAAATTGCACGGTCGCACATTGGAGGACGTAGGTCTGCGCAAGAAGTATAAGGTCAATTTGATTACGGTACTTAAAAAGTCTGACGACGGCCACCACATTAAAGGGGTGCCGGGTCCGGACACGGTTATTGATGAAGGAGATATCATCATGATTTTT
>JAURAE010000094.1 GCA_030829675.1 Schleiferiaceae bacterium | reverse complement strand
ATCCTCAAAACCTATATGCCGTATTGCCAGATTATTCTGCAGATCCTTTCTTAAGCGTTATCCTGTTGGCGAGTCTGCACGAGAAATGGGTAAGCTTCCTCAATGGAATTACGGATCTCGGCTGGGAAAAATCTTATTACCACATGGAAGATGAGAAATTGTATTCCATGAAGGAGAGTGTCCAATTATATGCTTGGCACTGCCAACACCACTTGGCGCATATTCGTTTAGTATTGGAGAAGAAGGATTAATTCAAGTCAGCCACAGAACTGACGCGCTGGGTAATGACCCCGTCCTGTACCCTGAAATACACAGGCAGGTTTTGAATCCCCAGCCCAGTGATAATGCTGCTTTCCGCTCCTCGTAGGTCACTGAGATGGGTACCTTTTAAGTTGTCGCTTTGAATGGCATTATACCAATCAGCCAATGGACTGCGCTGCTCAGGTAAGCCATCGATGGATAAACACAACCAATTTTCCATGGAAGTCGTACGGCTCATTCCGGCCAATTCATTTCGGCAAGAAGGACACCAAGATGCCCAAATGGCCACTACATGATCATTCAAACTGTTCTTCTGAACCACTACCTCCTTGCCTTCGGGTGTTTCGAGTCTTAGTTCTGGAAAGGGGTGGCCCGGCTGGAATTTCTGGGCGGCGTCTTGCACCTGAAGAGTGAATTGGTACCGTTCTTCAAATTCATACATCCAACGGTCAAAGGCCTTCACATCCGGTGAATAGGGATGATTTTCGAGCAAGATTCCCTGCATGCTGCGCAACACCTCTCTATCGTACATGTACTCCAGGACAGGACTTTGCCCGATGCGGTGGTAGATGGTCAATAGATTCGAAATTTTATTCGGGGCCAATTCCAATGAATCCAATATGCGCTGACGATAGGTATCGGCGTATTGGAAAAAGATGGTATCGAGAATGTTCAGTCCTTTGAAAGTGCTGCTGTCGGAATAGGTCAACTTTATGCGGTCCAAGCTATCGGTCAGGGCAATCAGCTCCAGTTGCATTCTACGCTGTTCTCCCAACCAATTATTTTCTGCATCGCCAGATATAAAACCAGCCGCATCGACCTGGAGGTCTTTCGTATTAGGTCCTATGACTGCGTGCACGACGGGTAGTTCGCCCTCGATGGGCACGAAACTCAAGGTTCTAATGGTATCAAAGGCAATGGTAAATTCGTCGAAGCCCATGATCTCAAGCGTATCAATGGACATCATTTCTCCGTTGCCGTCGCGCATCTGAACGGCATACTGTCCTTGAACATCAAAGCCGAAGCTGATTTTAGTACCGTTGCTTTGTGAGCCTCCACAGCTCGCTAGCAAGGAGACCGCTGATATCCAAAGGAAGAGCTTACGCATCCAACTTCTCGCGCAACAGGGCGCTTGCTTTTTTAGGGTCAGCACTGCCTCGGCTGTATTTCATCACCTCACCCATAAATAGCCCGATAAGTCCTTTCTTGCCTGAGCGGTATTCCTCAATCTTTTCTGGGTATGCAGCCAAAGCTTGATCTACCCACGCTTGCAGCTGGTCGCTATCGCCTTGTTGGATCCAGCCGTTTTGCTCACAAAGTGCAGCAGCATCAGCAGTCGGGTCTTCCAACAATGCAGGAAATAATTTCTGAGTAGCCGTAGAGATTGAAATTTTTTCTTCGTCTACTAACGTTTGAATGCTCGCCAGTGCCGCCGGTGCAATTGGGAATTCTTCTATCTCGACGCTTTGTTCATTCAACCACGATTTCACCGGGCCAATAAGCAGATTGGTGGCTCCTTTGTAATTGGTCGTGTGCTTTATGACCTCTTCAAAATAGAGGGCGAAAGCTTTACTGTCCGTCAAAACGAAGGCATCATATTCACTAAGGCCCAATTCTTTCGTGTACTTCACAAACAGCTCGTAGGGCAGGGGCGGCATGTTCTCACGCACACTGTCCACATAACTTTGCGGTACAATAACAGGTACTAAATCTGGCTCTGGGAAGTAGCGGTAGTCGTGCGCATCTTCTTTTGAACGAAGTCCAATTGTGATGTTTTTTGCAGCATCGTACGTGCGCGTTTCCTGATGAATTTCTTCCCCCGATTCAATCAAATCAATCTGACGAATAATCTCAAAGTCAATGGCTTTCTGTACGTTGCGGAAAGAGTTCATATTCTTCACCTCGACCTTCGTTCCAAATTTGGTCGCACCCTTCTTGCGAACGGAGATGTTCAAATCCGCACGAAGCGAACCTTCCTCCATATTTCCATCTGAAATTTCTAGGTAACGGACCAATTTTCTGATCTCACTCAAGTAGCTATATGCTTCTTCGCCATTCTTAATCTCTGGCTCCGATACAATCTCTAATAGAGGGATACCTGCACGGTTTAGGTCCACCAGTGTATTGAACGGGTCGATGTCATGCACACTCTTTCCTGAATCCTCTTCCATGTGGATGCGGGTCAGGTTGATTTTCTTGTCATTGCCCTCGGCATCTTTGATGCGCACAAACCCTTTGGTACAGATAGGTGTGGTGTCCTGCGTAATCTGATACCCCTTCGGTAAATCCGCGTAGAAGTAATTCTTACGTGCAAATTCATTGCGCTCACGAATGGTACAATCACAAGCAATGCCCAACTTCACGGCATAGTTCATTACCGCTTTGTTGAACACAGGAAGAGTACCTGGATGGCCCAAGCTGATCGGGCTTACCTGAGTATTCGGGGAGGCACCATATGTGGTAGCATCGCCGCAGTATGCCTTGCTCTGCGTGCTGAGCTGCACGTGAACTTCAATACCAATAACCGGTTCGTATGTATCGTAAATACTAGACATCCAAGGGAAATTTAGAGCGCTAATTTACGCTTTTTAGGCCTGTTTTTGTGACCGATTTTTATACACTTCCTCAATCTTCGCCACCATGGCATCAAGGAGCGGTTGAACATCGCCAACAGGCTGAATTTCAACATCCCAAACACTCAGCCTGATAAGGCTGTTTTCTGCCTTAATTAGGGGTTCCAACTTCACAGCATCTTTCGCGGTGCAATGCACACGGTAGTCGTATTTCTTCGAAGCCTTTTCAATACGAGCGAGGTCTGCCGCACTGTAACGATGGTGGTCCCGGAATTTCATTTCATCTCCAACGAAGCCGCCTGCTTTCTGGATATGGTACAGGCAATCATCCGGATTCGCCACACCACACACGACCAATCCTTGCTCCATACTTCCAGATACTAGAACGGTTTTCCGTTCAAAGGTGAATTCGGGTATTCCTTTCCAAGATTCTACGGGATGGTATCCTGCATCATTGATTTGTGATAGGATGGCATTTATGTTGGTGTGCGGAGTTTCGCGCAAACGACCCATGGGCAACATGTGGTCTAGTTTAAATCGTTGGCTTTTCTGACACACGATACTGAAGTCTTTGAGCAGCTCATAGTGCTGTAAGCCGTCGTCCATCACCAATACTTTCTTATCGCCTGCAATGGCCGGAGCAAGCAAGGCACTTTCAACACGATTCTTACCCACTATAGTAGGAAATTGCTGTGCATGTAATATAGCCTCGTCCCCATAAGTATAGGCATCATCGCGGTCAACAACGACGCTTTTTTTAACCGAACCTTTATAGCCTCGAATGAGGATTATAGGGGAATAGCCTAGCGACTTCAATTGCTTAGCAACCCAAATAGTTGCCGGAGTTTTACCGGTTCCTCCAGCTTGAAAGTTCCCTACACAAATGGTGGGATATGTGGCATGTTTAGCCTGAGTTGAACGCCTCGCACGATCAATTTTCTGCCCGAATAAATAGCATACTCCGAGAACGAATCCCAGTGGATTGAAGGGATTTAGATACATACTCACAACACCCCCGCTTTGCGCAAAGATTCCTCTTGGCTGTTAATGTCGTTTGGATCGAGCCATAAAGCACCTTCGAAGCGCTTGAAATACGTCAATTGTCTTTTGGCATAGCGACGACTGTACTGCTGAATGAGCTCTACGGTGCGCTCGTGATTGTACATGCCTTCAAAATAGGGCCACCATTCGCGGTAGCCAACGGTTTGTAGAGCGACGAAATCTTGATGCGGTTCCAATGTTCTCGCTTCCTCCTCAAGACCCGCTGAAATCATCAAGTGTACCCTGGAGTTGATGCGTTCGTAAAGCTTATCACGGTCCATATTCAGTACCCAATTCACAATTTCAAACGGACGATCTTTCGGCGTATTGTTTAACTGTTCGGAATACTTCTTCCCGGTGATGCTGATGACCTCTAGGGCACGAATAATGCGTCTTGGATTGCGCACATCTACTTTGGTGGCATGTTCCGGATCTAAGCGCTCGAGCTCTTCCTTTAATGCTGCGAGACCTTCGGATTGAGCCCTTTCCTCCAAAGCCTCTTTGATGGTAGCATCGGTTGGTAAAGGATCCAGGCCGTGTAAAAGAGCATCGATGTACATCCCGGAGCCTCCGACGGTGACCACGATGTCGTTGCTTTGGAATAATGTATCAAGGGTATTTAAGGCGTACTGTTCAAACTCACCGGCGGTGATGGGGTTGTGAATGCTGCGGTCAGCAATGAAGTGGTGCGGAACTCGGTCCAATTCTTCTTGCGATGGCGGCGCAGATCCGATGGCCAGTTCTCTATAGCATTGGCGGGAGTCTGTGGAGAGAATTGGGCACCCCAATTTCTCCGCCCAATACAAGGCTACACCGGTCTTACCCACAGCGGTGGGTCCACAAATATTCAGTAAGTATTTAGGCATTCGAGGCGAATTCTGTCCCGCAATGTGGACAATAGTTATAGTCGGAAGGGCTAGTGTGCCCGCAATTTTCACAAGGTTTCAATGCCGGTTTTCCATCCGTGGGGTTCATCGCGAGATCTACCGTCACAATACCCGTGGGAACAGCGATGATGGCGTAACCGAGGATCATGATGGCCGAAGCAA
>JAURAE010000093.1 GCA_030829675.1 Schleiferiaceae bacterium | reverse complement strand
TAACTACGAAAACACTAAGTGTAAAACAGAATAACATCGATCCAGCCTTCGAAACGGCGAAGGCGGAGGAATGCACATTGTCCATCCTGTACCAGCAGGATGGACTTTCTTTTTTGGTACGTCACCGATCCACCCGTCAGTTATTTATGGCGGGCTATATACCGCGAGCAGATTGGAGCGAGCAGCCCGTGCAAGACTTAATCGATTCCTTTCCTCAGCCCCTTGCTGAGGTGATCTATGGCGTGGAGGCCCCGCACAGCGTGCTCATGCCACAAGTTATGACGGATCCGGAAGATCTGGATTGGACAGCGGATATGTTGGGGCACAAGGCGAATTTTTCAGATGTCAACGAGTCTCTTGGGGTGGCAGTATTTGCCTATTTGCCTGAAGAAGATTTAACACTCAGCAATACCACTTCATTGGTGCGCCGCCACCATTGGGCCTTGCAATTGGACAAATTAGAGCCTACAGATGCTCCAACTATGTGGGCACATGTGTACAACGACGCGGTACAAATTATGGCGAGTCGAAAAGGAAATTGGTCCCTAGTCAATAGCTTCCCTTGTGCCAACGAAAGTGAGCTGATGTATCATTTGGGAAATTGTACGGAGCAGTTGGATTGGAATCGTGCAGATTGCACCATTGAGCTCAGCGGTTTGAGTGCGCGGGCCTACAAGGAGGTCGTACAGCCGTATTTTGGAACGGTGCGCCTGTTTAAACCTGCGCAATGGTCGAAAATAAGTTCTGCTATGAAGGAATTTGATGCCTTGGCCTTCGCTACACTCTTGCGCTTATGAGAATAGTCAGCGGAAAATGGAAAGGCAAGCGCATTGTCGCGCCGAAGAACCTGCCGACGAGGCCAACGACAGACTTCGCTAAGGAGGGGCTGTTCAACATCCTCAACAATAGGTTTTTCTTCGACGATTTGCGCGTATTGGATTTGTTTGCCGGCACCGGGAACATCGCCTATGAGTTCGCTTCGAGAGGTGCGGGAGAGATCACTTGTGTGGATCAGAACAAAGGCTGTGTACGCTTTATAAGTGAGATGGCGGATGATTTGGGCGCGAACATTCAACCGGTCCAGATAGATGCATGGCTCTTCGTTCAAAAGACCACGACCTCCTATGATATTGTCTTCGCAGATCCCCCATATGATTGGGATAAGCACGAAGCACTCGCCGAGGCTTTGATTCAAAAAGGCTTTTTGAAAGAGGGTGGGGAAGCCATCATTGAGCACAGCGCAGATACGGATTTAAGTCATCTGCCCGGATTCTTCGAGCACCGCAAGTACGGGCACGTTCACTTCAGTTTTTTCAGTCGTCCAGAGGATTTGGGCGCTTAATCTTGTGCGATTAGGAAATCGACCAATGCTCTGATGGCGCGGCCGCGGTGACTGATCGCATTTTTTGCAGCAGCATCCATTTGAGCGAAGCTGCTTTGATGCCCTTCCGGAATAAAGATGGGATCATAACCGAATCCCTTGGCTCCCATGCGCTCGGTGGCAATGGTGCCGCGAACGATTCCTTCGAAGATTGTATACTCTCCGTTCCAGTGAAGGGCGACTGCAGTGCGGAATTGGGCCCCGCGATTTGCTACTCCTTCCAGCTCCTGTAAAACCTTGTCCATGTTGTCCTGCGGATCCTTGGCAGGTCCTGCATAGCGTGCGCTATATACTCCGGGAGCCCCGTTCAATGAATCAATCTCTAAGCCAGTATCGTCTGAAAAACAGGGCAGCCCGTGGCGCTCCCATACGGTCTGTGCCTTGATGATAGCGTTCCCTTCTAGGGTGGGGGCATCTTCAATGATATCTTCATGGTCATTTAAATCATGGAGGCCGATGACATCGTATTTTGGTGCGAGCATCTCGCGGACTTCTTGTAATTTACCGGGGTTATGAGTTGCAAAAACGAGCTTCATATATTCGCACATTAGATGACCAAATTTACATCCATTATCCGTTGGCTGGGCCCCGTGCTCGCCCTTCTTATCAGCATTGCTGGTCAAGGACAGTCCCATTTTATTTTATTGGGAATTGCAGTGTGGATGCTGGTATGGTGGATTACGGAAACGGTACATCTAGGGGTCACTGCTTTGCTGCCATTGCTCCTTTTTCCCGCATTGGGACTGGGAACGGCGAAGGAATTGGCAGGCTATTATGCCCATCCGCTGGTCTACTTATTCTTTGGAGGATTTGTGCTCGCCCTAGCCTTGGAGAAGTCCTCCCTACATTACCGCATCGCCTTGTGGATCTTGAAGCGAACAGGCACCAAGGATTCGGGATTGATCGCTGGGTTTATGTTGGCTACGGGCTTTATGTCTATGTGGATTTCGAACACGGCTACAGCCATTATGATGTTGCCTATCGCCACTAGTGTACTTGGGGTATTGAACGAGGAGAAACAATCTAAGTTGTCGAGGCCGGTGCTGCTAAGTGTGGCTTGGGCTGCGAATATTGGCGGCATGGCGACGATCATCGGAACGCCGCCAAATATGATTTTTGCGGCATTTATGTCGGAACAATTGGACCGTCCTATAGGATTTATGGAATGGCTTCCTGTAGGATTGACTGCCACTGTAGTCCTCGGGATTACTGCCTTTTGGATCATCACGCGAGGCCTGCCTAAGGACGTACTGAACGACCAGGAAGAGCAGAATACGGCTCAATGGATAGCGGGAGAGTGGCATTCCTTGGGAGGATTGACGCCCGTTCAAAAGCGCGTGGCGGTGGTGTTTGCCTTTACTGCCATTTTGTGGATTTTACGTCCATACTTGGCGCAATGGATTCCGGTGATTCAATGGTCGGACACAGCCATAGCATTGGCCAGTGCGGTAATGTTGTTCGCCCTTCGCGACGGAAACCAGGGCAACATATTGGATTGGGAGGATACCAAGAATTTACCCTGGGGCATTTTGATACTCTTTGGCGGCGGCTTGGCCCTTGCGGGCACCTTGCAAGGAAGTCAATGGTTCGAACTGATGAGCACAGGGTTAGAGAATTTGGGCCAATTACCTCAGTGGGTTTGGCTCCTCATCGTCGCTATTATAGGGGTATTCGCCACAGAATTATTGAGCAATATGGCCTTAGTAAGTGCCCTTTTGCCGCTGCTGCTCAGCCTAAGCCTAGCCATTGGTATCCCGATGGATGCATTGAGCTTGCCCTTAGTTCTAGGAGCCAGTTGTGCGTTTATGTTGCCCATGGCCACTCCGCCAAATGCAATTGTCTTCAGCACTGGGAAACTGACCATTTCCTACATGGTCTACCGCGGAATTGTGATGAACGTGTTGGCTATTGCGCTCATTGTGCTCCTGTTGCAGGTCGTTGGTATCAGGGGCTGATAATATGGTCCGATTTTTCTAGCAACTTCTCAGGCAACGTACTCTGAATAACGGCTGCCATCGCTTGAATCCACTCTTGTTTGAGTTGTGTTCTAGTATAGAGCATGCTGATTTCCCGAGTAGGTGTGGGTTCCGCAATGGGTTTAATCCCTTTCTTGTATTTCGACGCTAGATCCAGCGTATTCAGATAAGGCAATAAGGTCATGCCTAGACCGCGATGGGCAAGTTTGACTAAGGTATCGAAGTTTCCACTTTCCATGTTGATGCGCTGGTCTTGCTGCAGCTCGGTTTGGCAAATCTTCAACACACTGCTACGAAAGCAATGCCCTTCATTGAGTAGGAGCATATTATTTGCATTGAGTTCGGACGCTAACAGAAATTCATCATTCACCATAGAGTGGTATTCGGGGACGAAAGCCATAAAAGGCTCATAGTACAAAGGCAATTCCTCGATGCCTTTCTCAGTGAGCGGCGTTGCTGCAATGCCTACGTCTATCCGATCTTGTCGCAGGGCTTCGATCATATCCTCGGTCTTGAGTTCCTCGATCTTTAGTTTGATATTGGGATACTTTTGTGAGAACTCTGGAATGAACCTTGGCAAGAGGGAAGGAGCCACGGTAGGAATGACAGCGAGGTTGAGTTCTCCTTCGAATTTGCCGCCAATTTTTTTAGCCATCTGTTCCAATACTTGGGCTTCATAAAGCACTGAACGGGCCTGCTCAAGAATTTTAGCCCCTAGTGGAGTAGGAACAATAGGATGTTTAGATCTATCAAAAATTAGAATGTCCAATTCCTCTTCAAGCTTCTGCAATTGCATACTCAACGTGGGCTGCGTCACAAAGCAAGCCTCTGCTGCCTTAGCGAAATGGCGATGGTTGTCCACGGCCACAATGTATTTAAGTTGAGTAATAGTCATTGATTATTGATATTGATGTTGTGATAGACAACAAAGATATTCAAACGAAGTTCTAGGGGGTGATAATCTGCCGTATTTTTAACCAATGACCCTCGAAGCGCTGAAAGATAAATTGAACGCTCCTCTGCCCGGAATCTCCGGCCAGCGCGAAATGATGCCCTCCTATCGCAATGCGGTGAGTTTAGAAGATATTGCTCCCTTACAGCCTCGTAAGGCGGGTGTGATCATCCACATTTTCCAAGGCCCGCAAGAACTCGAGGTGCTCTATATGAAGCGCCCAGCATACGACGGTACACACAGCGGACAGATTAGCTTCCCGGGAGGTGAACTTGAAGAGTTTGATCAAGACCTGATGGCCGCAGCGTTCCGCGAATGTGAGGAAGAAGTCAATCTTAAGCCCAACGAACAGGAATTCTTCCGCGCGATGAGCTGGTTGTACATCCCCCCATCCAACTTCTACGTTGAGCCTTTTATTACTATTGGAACGGCGGCTCCTAAGGTCGAGCTGGATCCACGAGAAGTAGACCGAGTTTTTTCCATACCCTTGTCCAAATTAATCGACGGTTTCCTCATCCAACAAACCAGCATTGAGACTACCTACGGAACGCTCGTAGTACCGGCCTATCACTGGGATGGGGAAATTATTTGGGGCGCCACCGCAATGATGACTGCGGAACTCGTCGCGCTATTGAGATAGCCTTATATTTGCACCCTTCCATAGGAATTACAACAATGTTGAACCCCTTCAAACAAGACA
>JAURAE010000092.1 GCA_030829675.1 Schleiferiaceae bacterium | reverse complement strand
GAATTCATGTGATCATTTTGAATTTAATGGTCCCAAAACTACAATATTTTTCCGTTGCTTGCACCCCAAAGTACATATGCAGATCTAAAAGGCTTTTTCCCTTTTGAACCGACCGCTGATCAGGACGGTTTGTTGAGGAAATTGGCCGTTTACCTTAGCATACGCAGGGTACTCCCAGAGGTCTTTATCATCAAAGGATATGCAGGTACGGGAAAGACCACTGTGATGCGCAGTGTGGTGGCCACGCACAAAAAGCACAAACGCAAAGTCGTGCTGATGGCTCCCACGGGTCGCGCGGCCAAAGTCCTTTCTGGCGCTACGGGATCAAAAGCACATACAATACATCGCTCATTGTACCGTCCTCGAGTGGGCAGCGGTGGAACGGCTACCTTCGTATTGGCCAATAATAACTTAAAGAATACCACCTTTATTGTCGACGAAGCCGGTCTGGTAGGAACGACCACTGATTCTACCCTAGGCGGCAATGCCCTAATTGAAGACCTGATCACCTACGTTTTTACGGACCCTTCCAACAATTTGATATTAGTGGGGGACCCCGCCCAGCTTCCTCCTATAAGTCAGCCCCACAGCCCAGCACTTTTAACGGATTTCTTTATCCAAAAACTTGGGGTAAATGCTACAGGTCATACCTTGAGACAAGTGGTACGTCAGGCATTGGACAGCTATATATTGAAGAATGCCACAGCCCTGCGCAACAGAATTGAAGAGGATAGTTCCGATGATCCCATTATTGAAGCGGGGGAAGACTTAATTCGTGTGGAGGACGGCTACCAGCTCCAGGAGATTTTCGAAAATCTTTACCACAGCGACGGCAACAACAATACCATGGTCGTGCGCAGCAACAAAAAAGCCAACCAATACAATCAAGGTATACGTGCTCGCATCAAGTTCCAAGAAGATCAGATTGCCGCCGGCGACCAATTCATGGTGGTCAAAAACAACTATTTCTGGCTCCCCGAAACAAGCGCAATGGGCTTCATTGCCAATGGAGAAATTGGCACCATCAAAAGCATACGGAACATTCACGAACGTTACGGCTTGACCTATTGCGAAGCAACCGTTGCCTTCCTCGACTACCCTGAACAAGAGGCCATAGATGTAATGTGTAACCTCAGCACACTCATGAGCGATGGCCCGGCCCTTAGCGCCGCCCAAAACAACGCGCTGTACGAGCAAATGAACGTGAAGTACGCCCGATACACCAGCAAGGGACGCCGATATGAAGCCATCAAAAACGACCCCTACTTCAACGCGCTTCAAATCAAGTTCAGCTACGTCATTACCTGTCACAAAAGTCAAGGGGGGCAATGGGAAAACGTCGTCATCGAACACCCCTATCTTCCTGATGGCCCTTCGCCCATTTATTTCAAATGGCTCTACACTGCGATGACTCGAGCCACTAACAAAGTTTATCTCGTCGGCTTCCCTGAGAACTGGTTTGGCGCAATATCTTTGATGCCAGAACCAAATACAGAATGAAATACCTCATTGCAAAATTCGTTTTCTGGATTACCGGCTGGAAATTAAATGCTAGTGAAGCGCAAATCGCTGCAGCCCGAAACACTGTAATGATTGCGGCGCCACATACCTCAAACTACGATCTGATGTTCGCCATGGGTACCTTTTGGCTCATGCGCCTTCCCGTGAAATTCTTCATCAAAGATTTCTACACGAAGTGGTACTTCTTTGGTTTTTTCAAATGGCTCGGGGCCATAGGCGTGGATCGATCTAAACGTAGCAACTTAGTAGACTTCGCCGCTGAATTGCTTCAACAGCGCGATGATATCACTTTAATGGTGCCCGCAGAAGGCACTAGGAAAGCTGTAGAAAAATGGAAAACAGGATTCTACCATATTGCTGTAAAAGCCAATAAGAATATAAGTTTGGGTTACTTGGATTATGGAAAAAAGGAGTCTGGAGTTCTAGAGGTCATTCCAGCTGGGGAGCAAAAATCCACCTTTGATCGTATTCAAGACGTATATAAAAATGTACAAGCAAAATATCCCGAATTGTACAATAAAGTCATTCATTAATGGGGGAGTTGGAACTCAATTTTCCAGCGGAAGTCACTGCCTTAGTTCGCCATAAACAGGAGGGGAATCAAAACTTGCTTTGGGATCCATGCCGCAAAAAATGGTTGGTAGCCACCCCAGAAGAATGGGTTCGTCAGCACGCCATATCCTACTTGCACCTCTTGGGATACTCTTTTGCATTGATAGAAACTGAAAGTGGATTGCGCACGGGGTTTAAAGAAAAGCGCTCAGATGCCTTAGTGTATAAACACTCTGCCCCTTTTATCTTGGTTGAGTGCAAGGCTCCGACGGTTAAAATTGACCAAAAGGTCTTCAACCAAGCATTCAATTACAACCAAAGATTGCAAGCGAAATACCTTTACCTAACTAATGGCAAACAGCACATTTTCTGGGATGTAACAGGCAATAAAGCCCTAGAATCTTTGCCTAGCGCAAGCGATCCAAACTCTTGATCTTCGCTTCATCCTTTTGGATGCCGCGAGAAGCGAGGAAGGCTAACACAATGTTTAGCATTGGGACTACAGCTCCGTAAGCGGCCGACGCCCCTTCCGTCGCAGAAATCTCTTTGATTAATAGTCCTAAGACAATGAGGGAACTCAACATCCCTAACCTAACCAAAAGCAATTGGAAAGAACGCTTTTGGTACATCAAAATGGAACCCGAGAAGGTGGCCATGGACCATCCAAACATAAAGAACAACCACATAGAGGCCGTTGCTCTTTGAGCCGCTTGTTCGACCACGTACATGGGTAAAACGAAGGCTGCCAAAGAACTAAGAGCCGCCGCGATGAAAAGATATAATGTTTGGATACGTTGAATCATGGACCAATATTTCCTGCAAAGTTCAAAAAAAATTGGTCCCAAACCTTTTAATCCTACGAAAACTCCCTATTATTGTGGTGTAGAGGTCCGACAGTAGACCCTTAACCTACGCCCTCTTCTTTATACTATCCCATTACAGACATGTTGACTGAAAACGATTTGCGGGCTCGCAAGTTGCCCGAACTGAAAGACTTAGGTGCATCCTTAAGTATTCCCAAAGCGAAATACATGAAAAAGGAGGAGCTCGTAACTGCCATCCTCACAGTTACTGGAAAAAACCCTCCTGCAGCCAAATCGGCCCCTGAAAAAGCACCAGAAGTTAAGCCTGAACGACCTCAAAAGGTAAAATCAGAGCAGAATAACGACGATCAAAATCAACGTCGCGAGCGGAACCCTAAGCACCCAAAACAACAGAACAACGGCAATCACAACAACCAACGTGATCGTAGACGCCCGAAAGAATTTCACTTCGAAGGCATCATCGCAAACGAAGGAGTATTGGAGATTATGCCAGATGGATATGGATTTCTGCGCAGTTCAGACTTTAACTACTTAAACTCTCCGGATGACATTTATGTAAGTCAGAACCAGATACGCAGTATTGGTCTAAAAACTGGTGATACCGTTAGTGGTGAGGTACGCCCTCCGAGAGAAGGGGAAAAATACTTCCCCTTAGTAAAGGTTAACAGCATAAACGGACGTACTCCGGAATATGTACGTGACCGTGTTGCTTTCGAGCACCTTACTCCGTTATTCCCAGAAGAAAAATTCGACATCACTTCACGTCGCAGCACGGATTCTACAAGAATCATCGACCTATTCTCCCCTATTGGTAAAGGGCAGCGTGGGTTGTTAGTCGCACAACCTAAAACCGGTAAGACGACCTTGATGAAGGAGGTGGCCAATGCCATTGCAGCCAACCACCCTGAAGCTTATATGATTGTTTTGCTCATCGATGAGCGCCCGGAAGAGGTGACCGATATGAGCCGTAGCGTGAATGCCGAAGTTGTAGCTTCGACCTTTGACGAGCCTGCAGAGCACCACGTGAAAGTCGCCAACATAGTATTGGAAAAGGCCAAGCGCATGGTAGAATGTGGCCATGATGTGGTCATCATGCTCGACTCTATTACTCGTCTAGCACGCGCCTACAATACAGTGAGCCCAGCTTCCGGCAAGATCCTTTCTGGGGGTGTCGACGCCAATGCACTGCAGAAACCTAAGCGTTTCTTTGGGGCCGCACGTAATATTGAAGGAGGTGGTTCATTGACGATCCTGGCGACCGCATTGATCGATACCGGTTCGAAAATGGATGAAGTAATCTTCGAAGAATTCAAGGGTACGGGTAATATGGAAATGCAATTGGATCGTCGTATTGCGAACCGTCGTATTTGGCCGGCCATCAACCTCATCGAAAGTGGTACGCGTAAAGAGGATTTGCTCTTGTCGCCTGATGTACTACAGCGCATGTGGATCATGAGAAAATACTTGGCAGATATGACTCCTATTGAGGCCATGGAATTCCTCAGCGACCGAATTCGAAAGACCAAGGATAATGCTGAGTTCTTGATCAGCATGAATGGATAAGTAAAAGCCCGCTCGATGAGCGGGCTTTTTTTATTCTGCAGCTGTGAATTGCTTCTCGTACAAGTTGAGATAGGCTCCTTGCTTTTCGAGGAGTTCGGCATGATTGCCCTCCTCTATTACCTTTCCTTGATCCAACACGATAATCTTGTCCGCATGCTGAATGGTAGACAATCGGTGTGCGATAATGATGGAGGTGCGGTCTTGCGTAAGTGCGATGAGCGCATTTTGGATGAGCTCTTCTGTATGAGAATCAATGCTCGAGGTAGCCTCGTCAAGGATGAGAACCTTAGGATTTGTAATGTAGGCACGAAGGAAGGCTAAGAGTTGTCGTTGGCCTGCAGAAAGCACACCTCCGCGTTCACGCACATTGTAATCCAAACCCTCCGGAAGTTCCTCTAAAAATGACTTGATGCCTATGCGCTCCGCCGCTGCCCAAATTTGCTCATCAGTGATATCCGTATTCCCCATCACAATATTGGATCGCACGGTATCTGAGAAGAGGAAGACATCTTGAAGTACAAGTGCCATTTGAGTTCTTAAATGATGCGTGTCCAATTCT
>JAURAE010000091.1 GCA_030829675.1 Schleiferiaceae bacterium | reverse complement strand
TCCTCGAGGTATTCCATGAGGAATTGGTCACGGTTCGGCACAATGCTGCGTTCCTTTTGCAGGCGAATGATAGGCTGAATAAGCGCTAGCTCCGGGTCTTCGAACGAATGCTTGGTGGCAGACTCTTCGATTTTTTCTCTGAGGTATCGGCCCAATTCTGCACTGAGCGGCATCCTCCCGCCCATATAACTGGGCACCGCCCCCTTCGCGTTTTTCGCCGGGCGAACGGTGGCTTCAATGCCCTGGAACCGTACGAGCTCGAGGCATTGTCCTGCAAACCAAAATCGGTCCCCTATGCTCAAACGAGAGACGAAATATTCCTCCACTTGGCCCAATACCTTACCGCGCTGCAATTTCACCTTAACCAGCGCTGCACTGACGATCGTGCCTATGCCGAACTTGTGGCGCATCGCGACCTTTTTTGAAATTACCTTGTGCACGCCTTCTTCCACCACGACTTTATGGTAGTCGTCGTATCCACTCAAGGTATCGCCGCCGCGCACCACGAAATCCAAACACCACAACCATTCTTCATAACTCAGCGACATGTAGCTCACCGTCTCGCGCACCTCCTGCCACAACTCATCGGCCACAAACCCACCGCCCACGGCACGGGTGACCAAATACTGTATCAACACATCCATGCTGCGCAAATACGGCATGCGATCCTCATTGGTCTTCGTATCTATAGCCTTGCGCAGTGCAGCACATTCAATCAATTCCAAACTGTGGGTCGGCACAAAAAATATCTTCGAAGTCGCGCCCGGTCGGTGGCCGCTTCGGCCCGCGCGCTGCACAAACCTGCTCACCCCCTTCGGCGACCCGATCTGCACCACGCAGTCCACCGGTCGAAAGTCTACGCCCAGGTCCAAGGACGAGGTGCACACCACCGCCTTTAATCGGCCATCGTACAAGGCTTCTTCCACCCAAGTGCGCATCTCCCGCGAAATCGCGCTGTGGTGCATCGCCAACACCCCCGCCAGCGACGGGTCTGCCTCCAGCAACTTCTGGAACCATATCTCCGCCTGTGCCCGAGTATTGGTAAAGATCAGGGTACTTTGATTTTCATAGATGAGCGGAACGACTTGGTCCAATAAACGAATGCCCAAATGCCCGGCCCACGGCAGGGTCTCCACCTCTTCCGGCAGCACGGCCTCGACCACTAAATCCTTTTCAATGTCCGCCACAACCCATTGTCCCGGCTTCGGAGGATTTGGGCCGAGCAGCACCTCCATGCTCTCTTCCATGTTACCAATAGTGGCGCTTATGCCCCAAGTTTGCATGGCGGGGTTGAGCACGCGGAATCGGGCCACTAAAAGCTCACATTGCACCGCTCTTTTGCTGCCCATCAGCTCGTGCCATTCGTCCAGAACGACCGCCTGAAGGTGCTTAAACAACTTTTCGTGACCCTTCTGAGTAAACATCACATGAATGCTCTCGGGGGTGGTAATGAGGATCTCCGGCAGTTCCTTTTTCTGGCGCTGCTTTATCTTCTGAGACGTATCTCCAGTGCGGATTTCCACCCGCCAATCACTGCCCATGCCTTGCACCGCCCGCTCCGCACTCTGCGCAATTTCTTTCGCCAACGCCCGGATGGGGGTGATCCAAATGATCTGACAGCCCTTGGCGGGCTCCTGCAGCCCGCGCGCGATGGCAGGCAACAATAGCGAATAGGTCTTCCCGCTTCCCGTAGGTGCGTTGACCATGCCGCTTTCGCCGCTCAATAGCGCGCTCCAAGCCTGGATTTGAAAGGTAAAGGGCGACCAGCCTTGATCTGAAAACCAAGACCTACAATGTTGCAGGGCTTGTGGCTGGGCCGCCACCTCTTAGGAACGTATTTTCCGAACCAGCCACATGAAGTCGCTGAGGTATTCCGGGTAGTTTTTATTGAAATGGAATTCTTGTGGCTCGCCCGCTTCATTGAACAAGTTGCCGACGTTACTCACGAGCAGCTTTGAAGAGAGCGGCACAGAACCGACGTACATCATCCACGCGTGCAAATCGTGCATGGCGTTGATGCCGCCGAAGGGACCAGAAGAAACTGTCACCACGCCCATGGGCTTCTTCGCATATTCCGGACGGAAGTAGTCCAAGGTATTCTTCAAAGCTCCCGGCATGCGCCCGTTATATTCTGGGGCTACGATGAGGATACCGTCTGTATATTGCAGGGCGTTTCGGAACTCTTCAAGGCGGTCTTGATCTGGCGCTCCAGCACCAAAAACTGGAAAGTTGTATTCTCTAATATCTAGAAATTGTACTTTGCTCACGTCCGGGTTGGCGTTGAGCTGGGCGGCTAAAAAGGTGGCAACTGTGGCCGTTTGAGACTGTGCTCTAGGTCCGCCTTGAATGATGGTAATAGTCATGGTAAAATGGCGTTTTTGGAGTAACGCCTAGAAAAGGTAAAGGTTTAGACCTTTTTCCCAAACTTAGGTACGCGGAAATAATCCGAATTCGCATCCGGCGCGTTCTTGAGCGCATCCTCCTTACTGATCATGTTGGCCACCTCGTCCTCGCGCATCACATCAACAGACTTACTCATCTGCGTCAACGGTTCTACGCCATCAAGATCCAAGGATTCAATCTTAGCGACAAAGCCCAAAATCTTAGTCATATCGCCCTGCATCGCATCTAGCTCTGCTTCCGACAACTCCAAGCGGCTCAAGTGTGCCAAGTGTTTGATTTGTTCTCTGGTGATTTCCATGGGTCCAATGATCTATGACAAAGGTAAGGCAAGTTTGCCGGTGTGGCCATGATTTTTTAGGTCTGTCGCTAGCGCCACATAGCAACGATCGCTAAATTCTTCAATAGGATTCTCGGCCTTCTCGTCCGCCCAAAACTCGCCCAAGACCTTAGTGTCCACTGGGCCTATGCTCGAGGGCTGTCCCCAATCGCCTAATCTGAACTTATTCTGGTAGATGCTCATCAGCACCACGGGCACGTTGTTTTCCGCGGCGAGCTTGAAGGCTCCGGCTTTGAACCCGCGTAATAATTGGTCCTGCGGAGGAATGCCTCCCTCGGGATAAATACACACGCTGTAGCCGTCCTTAATCTTTTGGTCCGCATCGCGCATGGCTTGCTTGCGGCCGCTAAAAGAGCTGCGGTCCACGGCAATGGAGGTCTGCTTGAAAAAGTACCCAAACAGTGGAAGCTTCAAGAGTTCTGCCTTTCCCATAAAAACAACAGGAGTAGGTGAGGCCAAGAAGGTCATCGGAATATCTAGGTCCGAACCGTGATTGGCAGAAAGTACCACCGGTCCTTGGTGCTTCATTTGGTATTTGCCCGGCCTGGGCCATACGCCCATAAGCACTAAGTACATCCAAGACCACACCTTTGCCACCTTGAAAAAGTGGTTGTAGTTCCCGCCGGGACGGGCAGTCCACAACAAGGCTGGCAACAAGACGACAATAGTGGTAAAGGCCACTATATAATACCAGATGTGATGGATGTAGCTGAATATTTTCACAGCTTAAAACCCTAGTTTTTCGCGAACGCGTGACAGCGTAGCTTGTGCCACAGGACGTGCCTTCTCGGCACCGACCTTAAGGGCTGCTGCTACCTCTTCCGGGTGTGCCATATAGTGATCAAATTGCTCGCGCGCCTCGGCAAACTCTTCAAGGATGAGTTCCAACAAGGCAGTCTTCGCGTGGCCGTAGCCGAAGTTTCCGCCGCGGTAATTGGCCGCTAATTCTTCTACTTGCGCTGGCGTCGCCAACAGCTTGTAAAGGGCAAATACATTACAGGTTTCTGGGTCCTTAGGATCCTCCAATGGGGTGGAATCTGTCTGTATGCCCATAATCTGTTTCTTCAACTGTTTCTTCGGCAAGAACACATCGATAACATTGCCGTAGCTCTTACTCATCTTACGACCGTCCGTCCCTGGAATGGTCATCACAGATTCAGAGATCTTAGATTCTGGCAACACAAAAGTCTCTCCGTATTTATGGTTAAAGCTAGAGGCCAAGTCTCTGGTAATTTCCAAATGCTGCTTCTGATCCTTGCCCACCGGCACGATGTGCGCATCGTACAACAAGATGTCCGACGCCATCAATACGGGGTAATCGAACAGCCCGGCGTTCACGTCGCTGAGGTTATCGCTCTTGTCCTTAAAACTGTGTGCGTTCGCCAACATCGGGTATGGCGTAAAGCAGTTCAGGTACCACGTAAGCTCTGTACATTCCGGCAAGTCACTCTGGGCGTAGAAGACCACTTTCTCTGGATCTAGTCCGCACGCCAGCCAGGCCGCCGCTGTCGCCAACAGGTTCTCACGACGCACTGCCGCGTCTTTCACTGTGGTTAAGCTGTGCAGGTCCGCAATAAACAAATACGCCTCGTTTTTCGGATCCTTGCTCATTTCAATTGCCGGACGAATGGCGCCTAAGATGTTTCCTAGGTGCTGTCTGCCCGAGCTTTGAATGCCTGTAAGTACTCTCGCCATTGTTATTATTTAATCAGGGTAAGCTCTAAATCAATATCCGCCCAGTAGCTGCTGTCCGCTGGGATTTGCATGAAAGACGTTCTCCACACTTGTTGGGTCGACAGCCCGCTCACCATCACAAAAGAAAAGCTCACGCTATCGTTGTCCATGACCAACACGCTATCTGCATTTGTTAGGGTCCAAGTACCGCTGCTGATCAAACTCACAGGCACCTGGATGGTATTTAAGTTTGCCACAAACTCCACATGTAAATTCCCGGTATCCGGCATCTCATATAGGTTCACCTTCCCGTACAACTGTGTGCCTAAACCACTGAATTGCATCAGCGCACTTGGGTTGAGGGGATTCGGCATTTCGCCGCTGTAGGCCACTTGATTGACCGTCCATTCGCCCAACACGTCTTGACGCACGAACACCTCTGTTGGTGTGGGCTCTGTTGTACAGGCCGCCATCAATGCGGTGCTCAGTATTGCGATTAGGGATCTTACTTTCATGATTATACGTTTGAAGTGCTAAAAATAACGGGGATTTCTGTTTTGGAGACAAATACTTCCAAGAGCTTTTGCGCAACGAATTGAGGCTGGACCAATTCCCCTTGCTCAAAGGCCTCCACAAAATGT
>JAURAE010000090.1 GCA_030829675.1 Schleiferiaceae bacterium | reverse complement strand
GACCTGTTGGCGAGCAGCATGAATTCCTCAATCAAATGGTTGGCGTCGCGGCTGACCTTGAAGTACACGCCAGTGGGCTGGTTCTCCTCATCAAGCTTGAATTTGACTTCCTTCTTATCGAAGCTGAGTGCGCCTTTGCTCATACGAGCGGCACGCAATTTCTTCGCCATACCGTCGAGGGTCCTGATGGCGTCATAGAAATCTGCTTTCTTTCCTTCAGGGTGGTTATCCTCAATGATCTGTTGCGCCTCTTCATAGGCAAATCTGCGGTCGCTGTGAATGGCTGTTCGGCCAAACCAACGGTCGTGTACCGTCCCCTCCTCGTCCATCTCAAAGACGGCGCTGAAGGTGTATTTATCTTCGTTCGGGCGAAGGGAACAGACCCCGTTGGACAATACTTCGGGAAGCATAGGAACGACTCGGTCCACTAGATAAACGCTCGTAGCGCGCTCCACAGCCTCTTCGTCGAGAATCGAATCCGGATGCACGTAGTGACTCACATCCGCAATGTGCACGCCCACTTCCCAGTGGCCGTTTTCCAATTTCTGTAGCGACAACGCATCGTCAAAATCCTTCGCGTCCGCCGGATCAATAGTGAAGGTCGGTACCCCTCTGAAATCGCGTCTGTTTTTCGCAATTTCCTTTTCGTCAATGCTTTGGTTCAGCGTATTGGCTTCCTCCTCAACTTCTTTAGGAAAAGTATACGGCAGGCCGTATTCGGCCAATACAGCATGAATCTCTGTGTTGTGATCGCCCGCATCTCCAAGCACTTCTATGATTTCTCCAAAAGGCGAACTCGCATTTTTCGGCCAGTCCAGGATACGTGCCACGGCCTTTTGCCCGTGCTTTACCCCGGCTAATTTCTCTTTGGGAATGAAAATATCTACCAACATCTTGCGGCTCGACGGCACCAAGAATCCGTAGGTCTTACCGATCTCAACGGTACCCACGAAGTCCATGCGTTTGCGCTTGATGATTTCAATGATTTCGCCTTCAAGTTTCTTGCCGCCTCGACGTGCATACAAGCTCACTTTTACCGTATCGCCATGCAAAGCATGATTCAAATTGGCTGAAAGAATCAAGATATCCGCTTCGGTATCCGGGCTCACTACATAGGCGTTCCCGTTCCCTGCCATATCCACCACTCCGGTAGTGTAGACCGCGTTGTATTTGAGCTTGTACTTGCCGCGGTCCACCATCAAAATAGTGCCGTTGCGCTCCATATCCGCCAAGGCCATTTCGATCTTGGCTTTCGCCATTTCTGGTTTGTAGCCCAACTGGGCTGCAAGCTGCTTATAGTTGAATTTACGGGTCGGGTATTTTTTGAAAACGCCTTCTAGCGCTTGGGCATAGGCCTTGATATCTATGCTGGTCGAGCGCTTGTTGGCCCGTTTATTGTGCTTTCTTGCCATATCTTTGGTAAAAATACTTTTTTATCACGCGGCACTCCTTGTTCGAGCCAATAAAACCTAACAATCCTATGAAAACCCTGTTCCTCTCCTCTGCCCTTGCTCTAAGCACTCTGGTGACCGCTCATGTCGTGGAGGAAGCTCCCGCAGCCGATACCACCTTCGTTGAAATCGTTGAAATTACTCCCACTGGGGGAGATGTCGTACGGCATGCTATCAAAATAAGTAGCCTATTCAGCGATTTGAATGAAGGGTTGATTACCAAAGAGGAGGCGCAGGCGAAAATGGATTCGATCATCTCTGAACTGTATTTGACTTCTGCTTCGTTTTTTGAAAACTACGTCCCCGACACGGTAGAAGAGGCCTTAAGCTGGAATGACGATTTTTCTGCCGCCTATTCTGGGCCCGATTCTGCCCAGTACCCACAAGAGCACTACGACACCACATTTGAAGATTTCGATTTTGACTTTTCCAGCTTTTTTGATGATGCCCCAAAAACCAAGGTCGGTGTCTTTGGCTTCCATCTAGGGCCAAATGCACTTGTCCTCAGCGACCGAAGCATGGCTTCCGCGATGGACAATATGAATGCCGGGCTATCCTGGGAAAGCCGAATTTTCTTCGGTCAAAAGAGACGCATCGGCGGGGTGAAATCGCCCGTGCAATTTGAAACGGGATTGGGCATTGCGTCCACTGTCTTCAGTTTTAAAAACGGGATGACCATTGATAAAGATCCTATGATGTTCGGAGCCGCAAACTTGGTCCCTATATCAGGCCTTAGCAATGTGCGCAGAAGTAATTGGAACATCGGCACCTTCGATGTACCTGCCGTCCTACATCTAGACTTTAGCCCAAAGGGGACTTTTGACGAAGGCCTCAACATAGGCTTTGGAGTGATGGGGCGCATTCGTTACCTCAGCCAAGCCGCCTACAATGGATCAGATATGGATGGGGATTTCTACACCCAGATCCGCACCAACGGCTTCCACACACGCTTGCTTAATTATGCGCTCGTAGGACAATTGGGCTATAAAAAACTAAAGATCACAGGTAAACTCGAGCAGCTTCCGTACTTCAAGGACAACTACTTCCCTGAGGAGGCCTACCTGGGTTCCATTACCGTTGGCTTCTCGCTAAACTAATCCCCTCAAATGATCCGCCGCCTAGCCTTTTTCTTGTTCTTGCCCGCCGCTCTCTGGGCGCAGGAACTCAATCCTCTTCGTGAGCTTGAAGTGCCCTACGCGCCGCAGGGCCTGATGTTGGACGGGGTGCTTTCAGACGGGGAGTACACCGATGCCTTGCCCTTTGAACTCTTCAATGAAATGGACCCGGATCCCAATGGAACACCTCCGGTATTGGCCAAGGCATATGTCTATCGAACCGAAGAATCTCTGATCATTGGATTTGATTGTCCCTTGGTGGATATTGAACACCTGCGTGCCAACGTGCAACCCAGAGATAATGCTTGGGGCGATGATTTCATTGGCATCACAATGGACCTCTATGGAGATATGCGCAACACCATTTTCATCGCGTCCAATGCCCATGGCGTTCAAATAGACTTGCGCAACAACAACCCAACTATTGAGGATGAGAGTCAGTACGACGTAGGATATAACATCACCTATGATACCTACACCAACATTGGTGAAAATGGTTGGACCTTGGAAATGCGTATCCCATTCAGCTCATTACAATTTGAGAACAAGCCCGTTCAACAGTGGCGCGTGGGATTTTTCAGAGAGTACTATGTAGGCGCCCAAGTACACCGTGCCATCAGCATGAACCGAAATTTTGACAATCCCTGTTTCGATTGTCAGTTCAACGACTTTCTTATCATCGAGGATATCAAGGGCGGTACGCGTCGCGACCTGCTCCCTTATGTCCTCGGGGGAACGCCCCTTGAAAATGGTGCTTTCGGCACACCGACCGGGAGAATAGGGCTCTCCGCCTTCTACGGCATCAACTCACAAAACTCGATCGAGGCCGCCATCAATCCGGACTTCAGTACGGTGGAAAGCGATGCTGCCCAAGTCAGTGTGAACTCCGCCACCAGCCTCTACTACCCCGAGCGTCGCCCCTTCTTTAATGAAGGTTCCGATCTGACCGCGACCACCATGAACTACTTCTACTCACGCACCATCTCCAACCCCTCGGGCATGGTTAAGTATTTAGGTCAGGGCTCCAAGCTCCGCACCTATGGATTGGCGGGCTACGACCGCTCAAGTCCCTATCTCGTGCCTGGGGAAAACAGGGACATTCTAGGAGTGGCCGGTCAAAGTTTTGCGTCTGTCGTGCGCCTATCTAAGCCGCGACAAAACGGCGCCAACCTTGGATACCTCAGCACAAATCGCATCTACATGGACGGCGGATCTGGCCACCTCAACGCCATTACCGTTCGTGAGAACCTCAGCGACAGTTGGCGATTGACCGGGGAATACGCCTGGTCATACACGGTGGAGCCAGAGACAGATTGGGTCACAGACGGTGCGACCTTTGGCAAATATACCGCCGCCACTGATGGCGAGCGCTTTCATGGGTTTTCTCATGCCACAGGCTTGCAACGCACCAGCACGCATTGGGTCTCGGACCTGTACTTTACCCACGTAGGGGAAACCTTCCGTGCCGACATGGGCTTTTTGCCGTTGAACAACAGAAATGAATTGGGCGCACAGCAGCGCTATATCAATAGACTCAACGGTCAGCGGGTTAAGTTCTACCAAATCACCACCGGCGGCCGAGCAAACTTCACCCCCGACGGGCGTTGGAAACAACAACAGCTCACCCTCGAGTGGAATGCACAGTTTGCCGGCAATTTCATGCTTGGCGGTGGCGCCATCCATGGTTTTATGGAAGAGTTTGAAGGCGCGGTGTTAGATAACATGTCCACCATTACTCAATGGTCCAGCTGGAGTCCAACGCAGCGATTTAAGCTCAATCTATACGTCAATACCGGTGAGTTTGTAGCCTATAATACCGCCTCCCCGAGGATAGGAAGCGGCCTGAACACCGGAATGGAAATGAACCTCCAGCTCTTCGGAAATGTCCAAGCAAACTTCACGGGTAACTACAGCTCACTTTGGGAACAAGACGGCAGCGGCATGATTTACGAAGGGTGGATTTGGCGCAGTGTACTTCGCTACAACCCCAACAGGTTTGTGCAGGCAAGATTGATCACACAATGGAACCAATTCTCCGGTGATTACCTCTTCCAACCCCTACTGCAATACCAGCCCGGGCCGTTCACCATTTACTACATCGGCAGCAGCACCTACGCCGCGCCGAACCAAGGATATAATGGCACGCAAATCTTCGCGAAAGCCCAGTTGACCTTGAGGCCTTAATAGAAAAAGTGTTTTTTGGAACTGTTTCGCCATCCTGCCTGACTTTGGTATTTGACGAAAAAAATTTTAACGTCAGCCTGAGACTCGTATTTCACAAAGTGAATTGTTTTATCAGATTGTGATTTGTAATCTACGAAGTACCAGAGTCCTTCGTTCCCTTTCACTTGGCTCTGATAATCGACCTTGTACACTTTTAGGTCCGCTTGACTTTCATACTGAACTACGAAAACCTTGACGTCCGCTTGGCTTTCATAGTTCACGCTATGAATGCTTTGCCCTTTCAGTCCTATTGAAATCAATACTGCGACGATAGCTATACAAGGTTTCATTGTTTTGGATTTAAAGGTTTTTGAAGATACATGAATTTGGAGATCTAATAGCCGGAGTGGGAGAA
>JAURAE010000008.1 GCA_030829675.1 Schleiferiaceae bacterium | reverse complement strand
GTAGCAAACATGAATGCGGTCAAGGGCGAGTTCAGCTCGACCTTGGATACGGTTGAGGCTGCAGGCATCAAGAAAACTCCGCTGCTGCTGAGCTCCTCGAATGCACGTTCGATGGCAGCCCCGCATACAGTGAGCCTGGAAATGCTGTACAACCGTCCGGACCCCCGTGCCTTCACCCAACGCAATTTGATGCCGGCAGTGCTTTTGGAAGGAAGTTTTGAGAGTGCCTATGCGAATAGATTGGCCCCGAAGGCTGGTGTGGGATTGCCTCAACTTAAAAAGAGTCCTCAAACCGCAATGGCGGTCTTTAGTGACGGTGATTTTATTCGCAACCAAGTGAATTTGATCAACCCAGAAATACCGCGTGGGTACCCGCTTCCTCTGGGCTACGATCAGTATACGGGCATTCAATACGGCAATGATGATTTAGTACTCAATACCGTGGATTACATGTTGGACGATATTGGTCTGATGCAAACCCGCACGCGCGATGTGAAATTGCGCTTGCTGGACGGAGAAAAGATTGTGGCGGAAGCCAATTATTGGAAGTTTTTGAATGTGGCCTTGCCGGAATTGGTCCTAGCGCTGGCTGCTCTCATCTTCTTCCTACAACGAAAAAGACGCTATGCACGCAGGTAAACTCCTACTTCTATCCACAGCTTTGTGGGGCCTTATGGCTTGTCAAAACAACTCTAGCGACGGCCTAGAAGCGCTTAAGGCGCAATACGATTTTGCCGTGGCCGATGCCTCGCAGATCACCAAAGTGGTCATCAGCGACAAGCAGCCGAGCACGGTGGTGCTGGAGCGCGTAGGCGATCGTTGGGTCGTGGGAGAGGGGCAGTGGCCCGTGCGTCAGGATGCCATTGAGGTGTTGCTGGAAACCTTGAGCAAGGTGACCCTGAAGCATTTTGTGCAGCAAAGCGCCGTGGAGCAAGTAAATCAACGCATGGAAGTGTACGGTCGCTGGGTGGAAGTATATGCCGGGGACCAATTGATTAAGAAATATACCGTCGGTACAGAAACCCCGGATATGTTGGGGACGTATTACAAAATGGCAGGATCAGATTTGCCATTTGCGGTATACATCCAAGGGTTCAACGGCTATTTGACCACCCGGTTTTTCACCGAAGAAAACCTCTGGCGCGACCGAACCATCTTTGGGTTGGCGCCTAAGGAAATTAAGGCCGTTGAGATGGCATTGCCCGCCATTCCAGCCGACGGTTGGATGATCACACGCCAGAATGTGAAGGAAGGCACCTTGGTTGAACCGGCTACCGATGCCGAGAGCTGGTCGCTCGTTGGTGGGGAGTTTGAGCCATTGCCGGTGGCCAATTCTTTGGAGCTTCTAACCGTAGTGGGAAGCTTGGAAACCCTGAAGTATGAGGGGGCCATTGTTCCGAGCGACAACATTTGGGAAAAGAAGGACAGCATTTTCAGCGCTACCCCTGCCTTTGAACTGTATGTACACACGATACATAACGATATTTTGAAGGTTCGGGCCTTTTGGAAGCGCCCGGATAGAGAACAGCTTGATGCGGAGGGAGTGCCCCACCAATGGGACCCGGATCGTTTTTATGCCGAATTGCCCGACGGTCGCATGGTTCTCATACAGCGTTACGGCTGGCGTAATTTGCTCAAATCAAGATGGGATTTCGCTGAGTAACAGTGATTTAGCCTTGGTTTGATTATTAACAATTGTGCAAAAGAAAATTGGGCCTAGCGCCCCACTTTAGGGCCCTGCCCAATTATATTTGTTAGACACGCTTTTAAATATTTGATGCGATGAAGTTTATAGTATCCAGTTCCAAACTCTTGAAGCAATTGCAGCTGATCGGCGGCATTGTGCAGAGCAACAATACCCTCCCTATTCTTGACAACTTCTTGTTTGAACTCAAGCAAGGCGAGCTTTCGATCAGCGCCTCTGATTTAGAGACCATGATGAGCGTAAGCTTGGAGGTAGAGAGTGAAGATCAGGGCAATGCTGCGGTTCCGGCCAAAGTGTTGATGGATACCTTGAAGACGTTCCCAGAGCAGCCGTTGACCTTCACCTTTGACGAAGCGTCGCACACCATAGAATTGGCTTCAGATTACGGTAAATATAGCTTGGCATTCATCGACGGAGAAGAATTTCCAACCTTCCCAGCGCTTGAGGATGCCAGCAAAGCAACCGTTCCTGCCGAAGCCTTGGTCACGGGTATTTCCAAGACTCTGTTTGCCACTGGAAACGACGAGCTTCGTCCAGTCATGAGTGGGGTGTTCTTCCAGTTTGATACCAATAGCCTGACGTTCGTTGCGACGGATGCGCACAAGTTGGTGCGTTACCGTAGAACGGATTTGGGTGCGCCGAGTACAGCGGAGTTCATCATGCCGAAGAAGCCGTTGAACATGTTGCGCGGTTCCTTGAGCTATGATAGTTCTGAGGTAGAGGTTGTCTATAACAACACTAATGCACAGTTCACGTTCGACAATGTGGTGATGATTTGCCGATTGATCGATGGAAAATACCCGAACTACGAGGCGGTCATTCCTCAGAGCAACCCGAACATCATGTTGATCGACCGTGGTGCGTTCTCTTCTTCAGTGAAGCGTGTGGCCATTTTCTCAAACAAGACCACGCACCAGATCAGGTTGAAACTCACCGGAGCGGAAATTTCTGTGAGTGCAGAGGATCCGGATTTCAGCAACAAAGCACACGAGCGCATTTCATGTGATTACCAAGGCGATGATATGGAGATTGGCTTCAATTCTCGCTTCCTTTTGGAGATGCTCGGAAATTTGGGCAGCGATAATGTGCGCATGGAAATGTCAGCGCCAAACCGTGCAGGGATCTTGATCCCGGCGGATGGAATGGACGATGGCGAGGATTTGCTCATGCTCGTCATGCCGGTGATGCTCAACCACTAAAGCAAAGGATTTCTAGATATACGAACGGCGGCCCGCAGGGCCGCCGTTCGTATTTTCAGGCCATCCGCGGCGCCTTAGCGGCGCGGATCTAGGTTGGTGGGCACCCGGTCATTGGTGGGGGCCACGTCCAAGTTTCTTACCAGTGGATACGCTTCGTCCATCTCCCACTTGCCTTCGCTCCAGTGGATGCGGTCGTAGGAGAAATCAGGTCCATAGGCAAACCAACGCTCAGTGAGCTCGGCTTGCGAAGGGGCGAGGTGGTCGCAGATAATGCCCCGGTGTTCGCGATCGTAACGAACAGCTGCGGTGAGGGCGCTGTTGTATCTGAATTGAAGTCTGTAGGGGCGACGTTGGTACCGCTCGTCGCCGTTGGCGCGTATGTTGAAGATGCGCGAGCCAAAATGCATGCGCTCGGCACGCGTGCCCGGTTCTATAGCGTCGATGTATTTGGTGTGAAATGACGTTCCTGGGCGGAAGGTCAATAGGGTATAGTGCTTCTTGCCTCGATGACGTGTGGTCAAAATATCATAGCAAATGCTGCCGACCCATTGTCCGCCCTTGAGCCAGCGGTAGGGGGCGTCTTCGGTGCCGTAATCTTCGAGGACTAATCGCGTTTGCCCTTTCCAATTCTTGTTCCACAGAAAGCCGTGGAAGGCGAAGGTGCCGTTCTCATGCGGTACGGCCCAAGTATATAAGGCAAAGCTTTGATCGTCCGGTAATTGGACGCTGAGGTTGCGTACACTAGGAAGGGTTTTTCCGTAATTCGAAGGGATGCTGATAAAGGCCCATAGGCTATCTGCAAACACTTCGGCTAGGGAATCTGCTTGTGGGGCGTTTTGGGGAAGAAGGTAGGCCTGTCCTAGGGCCGCGAGGCGCTGCTCGCTCACCTGAGCTTGAAGCGCACCTACGGATAGGAGGGTGAGGACAAAAAGAAATTGGACCCTACTCCTCAAAGTGCATAAAGTCTTTCTTCGCCATGAGCTCCTGCTCTGTCTCTTCGTGGTCTTCATCGGGTACACAACAATCTACCGGACAAACTTCCGCACATTGCGGCTCCTCGTGGAAGCCAATACACTCAGTACACTTGTCCGTTACGATGTAATAAACGTCGTAATCTACCGGCTCTTGTGCTTCATCGGCATCATATTCTGTACCCCCAGGGGTCAAAATCTTGCCTTTTAGGTCCGTACCTTCGTTGAATCGCCACTCCATAGCGCCTTCGTAGATGGCGTTATTAGGGCATTCCGGTTCACAAGCACCGCAGTTTATGCATTCGTCTGTGATTTTAATGGCCATATGTAGGTGGTGTGTTTTAGTTTTGCAATCCAACACAAAGGTACACGCGAATGTTTTTCTCAGACCATAGAATTGATGCAGTTTCCAACTTAGGAGCATTTCTTCGTTCTGTGGCTTCGGGCGCTCCTGCTCCTGAAGGCCTAGAGGACCTAGCGGAAGCATTGCGCGCAGCGGCCACAAAATCCCTCCGTCACAACGGTTGGTTTACAGAGGCCAACGTGTACCATGCCCTTGCCTCATGGGGCGAGGCCTTGACCAAAGAGAACCTTTTGGAGTGGCGCGATCGTGAGGGCGGTACACGAGAGGTCAACCGCCACAGAGTGGGCATTGTGATGGCCGGGAACATTCCATTGGTCGGGCTGCACGATTTCTTGAGCACTTTCCTCAGCGGACATTTCGCGGTGGTGAAGATGAGCAGTGATGATGAGGCCTTGATGCCAGTGTTGGCCACGGTGTTATTACGCCAGGATCCCTTGTTTGAAGGGGATTGGGTGTTCGTGGACCAATTAAACGATATGGGCGCCGTCATCGCCACAGGCAGTGATAATACCGCCCGTTACTTTGAATATTACTTTGGGAAATACCCAAATATCATTCGCAAGAACCGCACGTCTTTGGCACTATTGGACGGGAGTGAGAGCGACGAGGAATTGGTCGCCTTAGGCAGTGATATTTTCCAATACTTCGGTTTGGGTTGTCGCAATGTAGGCCATCTCTTAGCCCCGGCAGATTTTGATATTCAACGTATCTTTTCCAATATCGTTGACTGGAGTGATGTGGTGAACAACAACAAATACGGCAACAACTACGATTACTACCGTGCGCTCTTCATGCTGAACCAGGAAGATTTCTTAGAAAATGGTTTCATCATTGTCCGTGAGAATGAGGAACTGCACACCCCAGTGGGCATTCTTCACGTAAGCCGCTACCAAACAAAGGAGGAGGCTGCGGACAAAATCGCACAATGGGGAGAGAAACTTCAATGTGTGGTGGGGCACGGCCACATTCCTTTTGGAAAAGCGCAACAGCCCGAGCTATGGGACTACGCCGACGGCGTGAATACCATGGCTTTCTTGGCCAATCTTTAACTTTTACTGAGGCTCGGCGGCGCCGAGTGTGATGGCAGTGCCTCGGGCAGTGCCGTGGATATCATGCGTGGCTCCCTGAGGATCACGAACGACAGCATCAATCAATGTACTGGCACTATCCGGCAGGTAAGAATATCCGGCGTTAGTGAGCAACGGGCCCGGTGCATAGGTCCAAAATCCATTGAATTGTAGGTCATTGCCAAAGAACATGGTGGTATCGCCTAGGTCGTAATGGCCGCCCTCGGGATTAGGTTCTATGCTCAATGCACTTTTACCAAAGCGCACATCAAAGGCTGCACCTGGGTCGATGGCCATGCCCACCTCATTGTCCAAGGAACCGTCGATGATGCTTTCAAAAAACAGCGCTTGCAGGTCGCGCGTGTAGCGAATGCCCGCACCATCTTCAAAGTAATTACTCAATCCCACTGCCGTTCCTCCGCGGGTGGAGTAGCTCCAAGTGTTCAAGAACGTACTATTCTTCGCGGTGTATTGGCCGCCCAAGGCGTAGAGTCCGTATACACCTGCTGGTCCGCTGATGAAGTTGTTCAAGGCGGCATTGCCGTAGCCGCCATATAGGTTCACGCGGGAGCTGTGGGTAATGATGGTGTTATTGGCCTTGAGGACGGCGGCACTGTCCAATCGAATGCCGGTCGTTGCGTTTTTAATAATGGTGTTTTGGATGAGGTGCTCTTGATTCGAGCGCATCAGGAAAATCCCGCCTAATACACCGCCCCATTGTCCGGGTACCCACTCGTAGCTGGGCTCCAATCTGTCCCCTTGGAACACCACGGGATTGCTCATGTTAGTGGCGCCTTGAATGGCGCTGGCGTCCACGGACAATTGGCCGTCGCGATAGACCCAAAGCCCCCCGCCCTTGTGTACATGGATTTGGGTGCCGGGGTTAATGCTCAAACTACAGGCGCTGTCCACCACGGCATACCCATAGATCACATGTGGCTTATCGTTGCTCCATTGCGCGTTACAGGGAAGAATCGAATAGGGGATTTTAATGTCCGGGTAAGGCTCGGGCTGGGTAATGGTCAGCACATTCGTCGGAAAGTGATAATAGGCGTCCCACACTGCCGTAACGAGATCGACGTGCTGACGTTGGTTGCCGTTTTCAAACCAAATGCTGTCCGTGTAGACTAAGACATCGGCCCCTTGCGCATCTGGGCTTATTTCAATGAATAGGTAGGCAGAATCCCCTGCGAGAATTTCGAGGTTGTCCACGCTTTTGCCGCTCACCCCGTCGACGTTCATGCGGTAATAACTCTGCTCGCCGCGGGCCAGGTATACTCGGTCCACGACCATGTTTTCGTTGCTGGTATTGTACACCTTGAGCGTGCGGGTGGAACTCCCTAACCCCGTGAAGACGGTATCTAGGTAAATGGTGTCCTGAGAAAAGGAAAGTGGAATATCAGTCCTCTCAAAATCTATGGTTTGCCTACAGCTGAAGAGGCCGAGCGCAAAGAAAATTAGGGCTATTTTTATACTGAGTTTCACTACAGCGAAGCTACTCCATGAAATTCGCACTCGCAATGAGTGTGTTATGAACATTTGTCCTATATTTGCGGTCCAATTTTGAACAAGGGGTCTGGGCAAAAACTCAGGCTATACATAAAACAAAACGAAATGAAAAAAGGCATTCATCCAGAAAACTATCGTCCAGTAGTCTTTAAAGACATGGGAACAGGCGATCAGTTCATTACTAAATCTTGTGCAGATGCAAAAGACACTATCGAAGTTGATGGTGTTGAGTACCCATTGATCAAGATGGAAATCTCTAGCTTCTCTCACCCGTTCTACACTGGTAAAGTGAAGTTGGTCGATACCGCAGGTCGTGTGGACAAGTTCCGCAACCGTTACGGAAACCGCAAATAAGCATTTATTGCATCAAAATAGAAGACCCGCTTCACGCGGGTCTTTTTTTTGCCCTAACTTTCCGTGACCAACTTTAACCACAGCCATGCGCATTCAACTCATAGATACTTCAAGCAGAGATCACTTACTTCCTTTGACCTTCACACGCCCGGTCGCCGCGTTGCGATGCGGCATATTGACGGTCGCCGAGAAATACACTCGTCGCGGTCATGAAGTGGGTTACACTACGCAGGAGTATTTGAGTAAAAAGTTCCCTGGACTTCATGCGCCTGAGGTTTGTATTGACGGTGGCGTGTGTCCCACCGATGCATTCTTAGAAACGGTTTCGGCACTTGAAGAGGGGCAAAGTCTGTGCAAAGGCGATGCGGTCATTGCCTGGAAGGGCGCCCAGCCCTCGGATACAAGCTGCAGTACCTGCTACAATGAGCCATTGACGATTTTGGCCCGCCCTTGGGATGTATGGACGCAGAATGCGGCGGAGATGGACAACGATTATGCATTGTTGACGGCAGGTCGCACAAGCGCTCCGGTAGATCCAACCTGTAAGGTCATTGGCGATAGAATATTCTTGGAACAGGGCGCTAAGGCTACGGCCAGCATATTAAATACGACCACTGGGCCCATTTATTTGGCCAAGGATGCCGAAATCATGGAAGGTTGTGTAGTGCGCGGCGGATTGGCGTTGGGCGAGCACAGTGCCTTGAAATTGGGCACAAAAATTTACGGAGCCACCACCCTAGGGCCTCATTGTAAGGTAGGGGGCGAGGTGAATAATTCAGTGATTATTGGCTACAGCAACAAGGGACACGACGGATTCCTAGGCAATAGTGCTTTAGGCGAGTGGTGCAACCTCGGTGCCGATACCAATAATTCAAATTTGAAGAACAATTACGACGAGGTGAAGGCGTGGTCGTATGTACACAAGCGATTCTCGAAAACCGGACAGCAGTTTTGTGGTTTGGTCATGGGCGATCACAGTAAATCAGGTATCAATACCATGTTCAACACCGGTACTGTCGTGGGCGTAAGTGCCAACGTATATGGAGCCGGATTCCCAAGAAATTTCATTGCTTCGTTCTCGTGGGGTGGCCCACAAGGCACTATGGAGTATAAAATCGACAAGGCCTTAGATACGGCACACCGAATGATGGAGCGCCGCGGTTTAGGCGTGGACGAGATGGAGCGAGAAATCCTTCAGGCCGTATACGATCAAACGGCTGAATTCCGTCGTTAAAGGGCTTTTAGAGCAGCGATGGTCGCCTTTGGATCTTCGCTTTTAAAGACAAACGAGCCGGCTACAAGGGCATCGGCACCTGCGGCTACTAATCTTGCGCCAGTTTCCAAATTCACCCCTCCGTCAATCTCGATAATGGCTTTTGATCCGGTGCGATCGACCAATTCTCTAGCTTGGGCAGTTTTCTTGATGGTGTTTTCGATGAACTTCTGACCTCCAAATCCTGGATTCACACTCATCAGCAGTACCTCGTCCAAATCTTGTACGATATCCTCCAATACGCTCACCGGAGTATGTGGGTTCAACGCCACACCGGCCTTCATTCCGGCATTGTGAATCTCCTGAATGGTGCGGTGTAAGTGCGTACATGCTTCGTAGTGTACGGTAAGAATGTCCGCGCCACAATCTTTAAACGTTTGGATATAACGCTCTGGCTGAACGATCATCAAATGCACGTCCATAACCTTATGGCAGTTGTCCGCCATTGTCTTCACCACGGGCATGCCGTAGCTGATATTTGGTACGAAGACCCCATCCATGACATCGATGTTAAACCAATCGGCCTCACTTTCATTGACCATTTGGCAGTCGCGTTGAAGGTTTCCGAAATCTGCGGCTAAAAGGGAAGGTGAGATAATAGGTGTGGCCATGCTTTGTGAATTATATGTGGTGCAAAAATAAAACACCCCGCCGTGGTCGGCAGGGTGCTAGGGTAAAAACTTTATACCATGGTTATTAACCGAGGTAGGTCTTCAAGATTTTGCTTCGTGAGGTATGCTTCATACGACGGATGGCTTTCTCTTTAATCTGACGAACACGTTCGCGCGTCAAATCAAACTTCTCGCCAATCTCTTCCAACGTCATCGGATGCTGGCCGCCTAGACCGAAGTACAAGCGGATCACATCGCCTTCACGTGGAGTCAATGTAGCCAACGAGCGCTCGATCTCTGTGCGCAAGCTGTCCATCATCAAATCCTCGTCTGGGTGTGGACTGTCTGAAGAGTTCAATACATCGTACAAGTTGCTGTCCTCACCTTCTACCAACGGGGCATCCATACTCACGTGACGGCCACTGTTGCGCATGCTTTCTTTAACGTCCGATTCACTCATTTCTAAGTGCTTCGAAATTTCAGCTGCGCTTGGCGGACGCTCGTGCTCCTGCTCCAAGTATGCGTAGGCTTTGTTGATCTTGTTAATGGAACCAATCTTGTTCAATGGAAGACGAACAATACGGCTTTGCTCGGCCAATGCCTGCAAAATGCTCTGACGGATCCACCATACAGCGTATGAGATAAACTTAAAACCGCGCGTTTCATCAAAGCGTTGTGCCGCCTTGATCAATCCCAAGTTTCCTTCGTTGATCAAATCTGGAAGGGTCAAACCTTGGTTTTGGTATTGCTTGGCAACAGAAACCACAAATCGCAAGTTGGCTTTGGTTAGTTTCTCCAACGCTACTTGGTCACCCGCTTTAATGCGCTGTGCCAACTCTACCTCTTCCTCAGCTGTGATCAATTCTACCTTACCAATTTCTTGTAGGTATTTGTCGAGTGAAGCGGTTTCGCGGTTGGTAACCTGTTTTGTGATTTTTAACTGTCTCATGTTTGGCCTTTACTATTTAACTGTGAATGCGAGCGGCGCGCAGCGCCGCTCGCATCACAAGTATAAAATATATGAATTATGCGTCAGTTTTTTCTGGCTTAGGGAGAAGCACTTTTCTACTGAGCTTCATCTTACCAGCCTTGTCAACCTCTAATAATTTAACGCTGACCTTATCGCCTTCTTTCAGCACATCTTCTACGTTTTTAATACGCGTCCAATCGATTTCTGAAATGTGCAATAGGCCTTGAACCTTTGGCGCAATTTCAATAAAAGCACCATAGGTCTGAACGCCACGAACGACACCTTCGTATACTTCCCCAACTACGGGTTCGAATGCGATAGCACGTATCATTTCGAGTGCTTTGTTCATCATGTCGTAATCCTTACCTGAGATTTCGATGTGACCGCGCTCTTCGATTTCTTCAATGGTAACCGTCGTACCAGTATCCGCTTGGATACCTTGGATGTTCTTACCACCAGGTCCAATAATTGGTCCAATGAATTCTTTCTTCACTGTCAACTTCATGATCTTCGGCGCGTTTGGCTTCAATTCCTTACGCGTTTCAGGCATGGTTTTCAGGATTTCATTCAAAATGTGTAGACGTCCTTCACGGCTTTGCTTAAGAGCATTCACCAATATTTCGTAACTCAACCCTTTGATTTTGATATCCATCTGACACGCAGTGATACCTTTCTCAGTACCAGTTACTTTGAAGTCCATATCGCCCAAGTGATCTTCGTCTCCAAGAATATCAGAAAGTACTGCATAGTTCTCGCCGTCAGAGATCAATCCCATGGCTATACCACTTACTGGGCGTACCATTTTAACACCTGCATCCATCAAAGCCAAGGTGCCCGCACAAACCGTTGCCATAGAAGACGAACCGTTTGATTCAAGGATATCGCTAACCACACGGATAGTGTAAGGGTTTTCTGGATCGACCATTTGGTACAAAGCACGTTGTGCCAAGTTACCGTGACCCACCTCGCGACGGCTTACACCACGAATAGGACGGGCTTCACCTGTAGAGAATGGAGGGAAGTTATAGTGCAAGTAGAATTTCTCTTCACCAGTAAAGGTGGCATCGTCAATCCTGTTTGCGTCCAATGAAGTTCCCAAGGTAACCGTGGTCAAAGATTGAGTTTCCCCGCGGGTGAAGACGGCAGAACCGTGTGCACCTGGCAAGTAATCAACTTCAGACCAAATAGGGCGTACTGTTGTTGTATCGCGTCCGTCAAGACGTTTACCCTCGTTAAGCACCATATCGCGCATGGCCTTATATTCTACGTCGTGGAAATAAGTTTTTGCAAAACCTGTGTTTGCTTCCAACCACTCCTCATCTTTACTTTCAAGATATTCGTTCAATACCGCTTTGAAGGCAGCTGAACGCTCGTGCTTAGGCATACCACCTTTAGCAACTTCATATACTTTGTCGTAAGTCATTTTCATGACTTCTTCACGTACTTCTTCGTTGTGTGTTTCGTGGCTGTATTCGCGCTTTACTTGAGCTTTCTCGACTTGAGAAGCTAGGTTTAATTGCGCTTGGATTTGCACTTTGATAGCATCGTGAGCAAATTTGATGGCTTCCACCATCTCTTCTTCGGAGATTTCTTTCATCTCTCCTTCCACCATCACCACAGAGTCCATTGAGGCACCGATCACCATGTCCACTTCCAATTCTTTTACTTGTGTTGGAGTAGGGTTGATGATGAGTTCACCGTTGATACGGCCTACGCGAACTTCAGAGATAGGACCGTCAAAAGGAAGGTCGCTTACTGCGATGGCTGCTGATGCCGCCAAACCAGTCAAAGAGGTTGCTTCTACGTTTTCGTCGTAGGAAATTAGTTGAATCATGAGCTGGATTTCAGCGTGGTAATCCTTTGGGAACAAAGGACGCAATACGCGGTCGATCAAACGCATGGTCAACACTTCATTATCTGATGGACGACCCTCACGCTTGAGGAATCCACCTGGTACGCGACCATTGGCCGCAAACTTTTCACGGTAATCTACCGTAAGCGGAAGAAAGTCTACACCATCTTTCGCTTCTTTGCTAGACACGACAGTGGCTAACAGCATTGTACCACCGCACTTTACGACAACAGAGCCATCCGCTTGTTTGGCCAGTTTCCCGGTCTCAAGCGTGATCTCTCTCCCGTCTGGAAGTACGATAGTCTCAGTAATTGCTTTAGGAATCATATATAATTGAAATAGATACTTTTTTATACGCAAAAAGGCAATTGTAAAAATTGCCTTTTTGTCGTCTGTATTGTAGAGCTTACTTTCTCAAGCCTAGCTTTTCAATGATTGCACGGTAACGCTCGATGTCATTTTTCTTCAAGTAGTTCAACAACTTTCTGCGTTTTCCTACCAAGGCGATCAATGAGCGCTCTGTGTTGTGGTCTTTTCTGTTTTTCTTTAAGTGTTCAGTCAAATGGTTGATTCGGTAGCTGAACAATGCGATCTGGCCTTCTGCAGAACCAGTGTCTTTGGTCGATGCACCATGTTGTGCAAAGATCTCTTCTTTTTTTTCTTTCGTTAAATACATGTCAAAATCGTATTAGATGTTTGTAATGCTATGAGCGTGCAAAGATAGTGAAATAATTAAGGTCAGTAGATTTTTTATCAATTATCTGACCAGTACACTTTTGTGCCAACGCCAATGCCTTGGGCTACTGCCTCACCGCCTTTTACTTCGAGTACATAAGAGGCTGGCTTGCCACTCGGCAAGCTTTGGGTGGACAGGGGTTGAGCGTTGGCTTGAATACTCACCACCTCGTTTGCACTATTAATATAGATGATGTCCAACGGTACGATAGTATTCTTCATCCAGAAGCTGCGTAATTGGTCCCCGCCAGACATGAAGAACAACATGGCCATATCCTTGTCCATAGACCTTCTGTACATCATTCCTATTTCGATGGCTGCCGGTGTGGTCGCATATTCCGTACGGAATACAGCTGTCGTATCAGCGCCGTTGACGGCCCAGAGGGTGCCGTCCATTCTAAACGGCGGTTCGTAAGGCTGTGTGGGCTGCTTTACTGACGGCTTTGTGTTGTCGTTGAATTTGCCAAAACTCCCTATGGCCGAAGGAATGATGAAAGCGGCCAATCCCAAGCCGACAATCCAAATAGCGTATTTTCTAAAGGCGTTCATGTCGAAGATTTAAGATGTTTTTTGTGCTCTGAAAATCAGGAATAAGCCAAAGGCTGCGAGCGGTATACTCAACCACTGGCCCATATTGAGGCTCATGCTTTGCTCGAAGTCCACTTGGATTTCCTTGAGGTATTCAACAAAGAATCGGAACCCGAAAAGAAGCGTAAGGAAAAGCCCGAAAAGGAATCCAGGCTTATTGCCTGCTCCACGCTTTAAGTACAATAATGCGAGGATGATAAAAATGATCCAGTAGGCGCCGGCTTCAAAGAGTTGTGTAGGGTAGCGCGGAATGCCATATACCTTCACCGAGGCTTCCCATCCATCCGCACCCTCGTACACCTCGGCAACAGTGCCGTCTAACATCCAAAGGTTTCGGTTGTCCGGGCGCTGCATGCGAATAATCTGTGGTAAATACGTATTGGCGTATTGCGCCGTTTGTGCTTCGCCACTTTGATGAAAAGAAATTCGTAGGTCCAATTCCGGCAGGGCCAAGCTGTCCGTTTGCAATAGTTCACCGGTAGGTTCGAATTCCATGTGCTTTACTTGGTCCGCAAAACCGCGTTGTATGGCTTGTGCACCGTCCTCCACAAAAACGGTTTCAAAGGCGCTGTTCGCCGGTGCACCATAAATCTCACTGTTGAACCAGTTCCCCATACGGATGAAACCAGCCGCTAAAGCCACCACAATGACAATGCGGTCTAAGGTCCACAACGGATGTATTTTGGCATATTTGCGCGACCAGTAAATCATGGCCGCTACGATGGCGATGGCCGCACCGTGCGAAGCCAGTCCCCCTTCCCAAACTTTGAGAATGTCGCCCAGGTTGTTCTTGTACTTGTCCCAATCGTAAAAGAAAACATGGCCTAATCTAGCTCCAACAATGGTTGCCCCAATCATCCAATAGACCAGGCTGTCCATGAGTTTAGGGTCGATGTTTTCCTTTTTGAAGACATATTGCATGCCGTACTGCCCCAGCACAAAACTGATGATGAACATCAACGAATAGAACCGAAGTTCAAATCCGAACAGAGGAATGTGGTTGGGGAAGTCCCAAAAGATGGTGGCAAGCATAGGTTTATTCTTTCCAGTCTACGATAAAGAGGTTCGTGGCACGAGTTCCGCCGTTATTCCGGTTAGAGGCAAAGACTAGTTTGCTGCCGTCCGGAGAGAACATTGGGAATGCGTCGAACACACCGTCGTAAGTGATTTGTTGTAAGCCCGTTCCATCAGTATTGATCATGAACAGGTTGAATGGGTAGCCTTTTTCGCTGTGGTGGTTGGTGGAGAAGATGATTTTCTCTCCACTAGGGTGGTAGAATGGTGCCCAGTTCGCATTGCCCAAAGAAGTGACTTGGGTCAATTCCGATCCGTCGATATTACAGGTGTAAATCTCCATGTGTGTTGGCTCTACCATGCCGTTGGCCAATAGGTCTTTGTATTTCGTAATCTCCTCCTCAGTTTGTGGGCGAGAGCTGCGGAACACCAACTTTTTGCTATCTGGGCTAAAGAATGCGCCGCCGTCGTAGCCAAGGCCGCTAGTAACTTGGGTGATGTTCGAACCGTCAATATCGCATACATACAGTTCCAAATCACCGCTGCGGTCTGAGGTGAACACAATCTTGGTGCCATCAGGACTCACGGTAGCTTCCGCATCGTAGCCCGGTCCAGAGATCAAGGTATCCACAATGTTGCCCGCAAGGTCACTCACGTAGATGTCGAAATCTGAATAAATGGGCCAAACATAGGCGCCGCTTTCGCCGCGCTCCGGTACTGCTGGACATGCGGTACCTCCGGCGAAAGTACTGGCATAAAGGATGGTGGTATCTCCTGGCATGAAATACGCACAGGTAGTGCGTCCTAAGTCATTCGAGATGAGTTGAGGTTCGTTTTCTAAGATGGTGTCCGTATCCCAATTAAAGGCGTAGATCTGATCACACTTGTTGCCCCATTTTTCCGCATTGCTCTGGAAGGTCAGCATGGTGCCGTCAAAACTGAAATATGCTTCGGCATTGTCGCCACCATCAGTCAGTTGGCGTACGTTATCCAAATGCACCTCTTGGTCGTAATGAATTTTGCTTTCCCAAGTGGCCCCACTTTCTCCATCAGCAGTTTCTCCTGAAGGTTGGCAGGCAACAGTGGCGAGGGCGGCGGCAAAAAACAAGGAATGTTTCATAATGTTAGTATAGGATAGGGTTAGATGATGTTTTTCTCTTTTAATTCTTTTTCTAAAGCGCTGCCTGGAACGGGGTCCCAGCCGTGGCCGCCCCAGGGGTGGCAACTTCCAATGCGTTTAATGCTCATCCAGAAGCCTTTGAAGGGTCCATGGATTTGAACGGCTTCTGCGGCGTAGGCGCTGCAGGTGGGTTGGTAGCGGCATGAAGGTCCCAGTAGTGGTGATAATACCTTGCGGTATAACCAAATCAAAAGTAGCAGGGGAGCGCCCAGCACTGTCGACAACAAATGGGACACGGTTTTCATACTTAGAGGCTATAGGTCGTGCCTTCCGGTCCATCTTTGAGTTGGATGCCGGCATCTTTTAATTGGTCCCGAATCAAATCTGCCGTTCCCCAATCCTTATTGGTTCGTGCTTGTGCTCTTAATTCTATAACCAAATCCATTGCTTTGTCCAACGCGTCCTTGTGTGCGCTCTGATCTTCTACGCCCTGAAGCGCCAGAATATCGAAGATCATGGCCTTGAACGTCTGTTGCAGCTTTAGTAAATCACCAGCAGCAATGGCTAAACCGCCTTCGCTTGCATTAATGAATTTAACGGCTTCGAACAAATGCGCGATAAGGATGGGGCTGTTGAAATTATCGCTCATAGCGCTGTAACACTTGTCTTTCCAGGCTTGTACATCAAACCCTTGGCCGCCTTTAGCGCTGGCTTGTTGGAGTGTGTTCCATGCGGCAAGGAGTTTATCGTGTCCTTTTTCCGCGGCTAGAAGTGCCTCATTGCTGAAGTCCAATACACTGCTGTAGTGGGCTTGCATCATGAAGAATCGGACCACAGAAGGGTGGAAAGCCTTCACTAATAAATCGTTGGTGCCGGTGAATAGTTCTCCTGGTAGGATGGTGTTGCCTGTGCTTTTGCTCATGCGCTTGCCGTTGAGCGTTAGCATGTTGGCGTGCATCCAGTAGCGTGCTCCGTTGTGGTTGGTGCAAGCTTTATTTTGTGCAATCTCACACTCGTGGTGAGGGAACTTCAAATCCATACCGCCGCCGTGAATATCAAATTCATCGCCGAGGTACTTGGTACTCATGGCAGAACACTCCAGGTGCCATCCAGGGAATCCATCGCCCCAAGGGGAAGGCCATCGCATGATGTGCGCGGGAGAGGCTTTTTTCCAAAGGGCGAAATCTGCCGGATTGCGCTTTTCATCTTGGCCGTCCAAGGCACGGCTTCCAGCTTGAAGCTCGTCCATTTTACGCCCTGAGAGTACGCCGTAGTCTCCGCCGTCATTGTTGTAGGCATTGACATCAAAGTATACCGAACCGTTGCTTTCATAGGCCCAGCCTTTGGCTAGGATGGCTTGGGTCATGGCGATTTGCTCGACAATATGACCGGTTGCCGTAGGTTCGATGGAAGGGGGAAGCGCGCCTAATTGGTCCATGACCTTATGGAAATCAACGGTATAACGCTGAACGATTTCCATGGGCTCGAGTGCTTCGAGACGGGCTTTCTTTGCAATCTTATCCTCGCCGCTATCGGCATCGTTCTCCAAATGGCCCACATCTGTAATGTTGCGCACGTAACGCACTTTGTAGCCCAAGTGTTTGAAGTAGCGGAAAATCAGGTCGAAAGAAGTGAAGGTTCTGGCATTCCCAAGGTGTACGTCGCTATATACGGTCGGTCCACACACATACATGCCCACGCGTCCCTCTTGGACTGGGGAAAAGGGTTCCTTTTCGCCGGTCAGGCTGTTTTCAATGTGGATGGGATAGACTTCGTACAACGGTTTCACTAGGCGCCGAATTCAGTATTCAAATTAATGTAGTTCAGAAACTCTTGTTTCTTTTCCTCGTTTTGGAAGGCTCCGCCGAACTCTGCAGTCACTGTAGAGCTTTCGATATCACGAATGCCGCGTGAGTTTACGCAGAGGTGTTTCGCGTCGATAACACAAGCGACATCCTTGGTGCCCAAGGTTTCTTGAAGGGCTTGTACGACCTGACGGGTAAGGCGCTCCTGTACCTGAGGGCGCTTGGCATAGTAATCGACGATGCGATTCATCTTGCTCAAGCCTACCACCTTTCCGTTCGAAATGTAGGCTACATGGGCGCGGCCAACGATGGGCAGGAGGTGGTGTTCGCAGGTGGAATAAACCACAATGTTCTTTTCTACCAACATTTCATTGTAGCGGTAGGAATTCTCAAAGGTGCTCATCGACGGTTTGCGATCTGGATGCAATCCACCGAAGGCTTCATTGACGAATAATTTAGCCACTCGCATGGGTGTGCCTTGAAGGCTGTCGTCGCTGAGGTCCATTCCTAGCGTATCTAGAATGCCACGTACGTGATCGGCAATGATGGCAATTTTTTCCTCATTGCTCTTCTCAAACGCGTCCTCGCGCAAGGGCGTTTCTGCAGCGAAACTCTCGTGCGCATCGCCAATCTCTTCGGCCAATAAAGCTTGTAGGTCTTTAGACATAGGGTCCAATTCTCTTCTTAATTAGGGGCGGCAAAGGTATGAACTATTAATCCCAAAACGGCACTCCTTGTTCAACAGCTTTTGCCTCCAGTGCGTCCATCGCCTCGTCGATTTCAGCCAATGCTTTTTCTGCATCCGCCAACATGGCCTCTGCATCTTCTTTCAGTTGCTTCATCGTACCGGTCGGTGCGCCGCGGTGATTAAAAGCACCCCACGCCAATAGCCCTACGGCATCTTGCGCAGATGGAGCAGTTTCATATTCACGCTTGCTTCTCGTGGCATCACCTTTGAGAAGTACTCCAACCTCCTTGAGCTGTACGTCTAGAGAACGCGCAGTACTCAAATCTTCCATAGAAGCTCCAGGAGTGTTGCGAAGCCCAGCTCGGAGTTGCCCCAGTTCCTCGTTCAACTCATTAAACTCGGCCATAACCTTGTTCATTCGTCCATTCAAAGCATCAACACCCTGGTTGAAGGCAATATCAATGCCTTCGTAGTTGTAGAGGTGGTTGACCTTAAACTCATGCTTATCCACCAACGTTTCCAACGAGCCATTGGTCGAACGGTGCATGGAGATGTAGTAGGTGCCTGGCATTACAAATGAAGTACCATAGGCTTCTGTAACGGGCTCACCGTTCGTGCTGATCGATGAAGTACTGCTCATGCGTCCATCCCAAGTGTAGCGTTGAATGCCTTTACTGTCGCCCTTAGTAAAACGGGCCACTGCATTGCCGCTGCTATCGGTCACTTCGAACAACAGATACGCCTTCTCTTCCCAATCCTCCTCACGAAGTTGATCTAAGCTAGGGTAGTGGGGTAGGTTTTCATCGGCTTCCGGGCGGTTATCTTTCACTTTGGCAGCACTTGATGAGGTGTTCCATTCAAAAGTCACTCCTACCTTAGGGTTTTTAGCCGTGTAATATTGTGCCCCTTTGTAATCGATTCCACCAATGTTGGCGCGGCGGAACAGCAGTCCTGGCTTCGTAGTGAAGAAGGCATTTTCTTGATTCAACACATATTCAAGCTCGCGTAGCGGGCTATAGTTGTCCAAGACATAGAACCCACGTCCGAAAGTGGCCAATACCAAATCATTCTCGCGCTCTTGGATGGCGATGTCGCGAACTGCGATGGTCGGCAATCCGCTGCCCAATTCCTTCCAGTGCTCACCTCCGTCAAGGGTAAACCAAAGGCCAAATTCGGTACCTACGAACAATAGGTTCGGGTTGATGTGATCCTCTGCAACGCTGTACACAGAGCCGCGCTCAGGCAAGTCACTAGCGATACTTTCCCATGAACGTCCACCGTCGTCACTCTTGAACAAATACGGCTTGAAATCGCCGTTTTTGTGGTTGTTGAACGCCGCATATATTACATTGTCGTCGTGCTGCGAAGGCACGATGTCCTGAACATATACGAGCGGTAGATTTAGCGATCCTACTTGGGTTTTAGGCAGCGTATTGAAGTTCTTGACACTGGTCCAATTCTTACCATCATCTTCCGTCTTCCAAACCAATCCGTCGTCTGTTCCGACCCATAAATGCCCCGGTTTGTTCGGGTGCTCTTTCATGGTCACAATGTTGCCATAAATCGAAGTGCTCTTGTGTAAAGCCACGGCCTCAGGTCCCCAGTAGCGGTCCATAATAGGTAGGGTGTTGCGGTCCAATTGTCTGCTCAAGTCCCCGCTAATAGCCGTCCAGCTATCTCCACGGTCTGTGCTCTTAAAGACTTTATTCGCCGCGAAGTACAATGTTTTCTTTTGGTGCTTGCTCGCAATAAGCGGAGCATCCCAATTCCATCTATAGGCAGGCTCTTTGTATCTACTTTGGGGCTGAATAGGAGTCTTCTCACCCGTTTGCTTATTGAATCGTACCAACCATCCGTATTGTGCTTGTGCATAAACGATATTCGGATCGTCTGGATCCGTAGCGCTTTCAAAACCATCGCCGCCATTGGTCACAAACCAATCGCTGTTGATGATTCCGCGAGAGTTGATGGTTTGCGACGGTCCACCCAAGCTATTGTTGTCTTGAGTTCCGCCGTAAATGTTGTAGAACGGCCAATCGTTATCGACGGCCACACGGTAAAATTGGATCGTAGGAATATTTGCCTTCCAATTCCAGCTGCTCATCCCATCCCAAGTCTCATACAAGCCGCCGTCCGTACCAATGTACATGTGGTCCGTGTTCGCAGGATCAATCCATAAACAGTGGTTGTCCACATGCTTGAATCGCTTCGGAATGCGGTTGAACGTTTTACCCCCGTCCGTGCTCACTTGCGCGTAGGTATCCATGCTGTACACGGTGTTTTCATCCGTTGGGTGGCAAATGAACTCTACGTAGTAGTTTCCAGAAGTTTCATGGCCCGATTTCTTGCTCCAGCTCGCCCCACGATCTTCCGATGCGTAAGTACCGTGCCCTTCAATGGTCGCGTACAGCTTGTCTGGATTCGCTGGCGCAATATCCATCCCGATACGGCCCACATCTCCGCCAGGCAATCCGCCGCCAAGCTTTTCCCAATTCGCCCCACCGTCCGTGCTCTTGTAAATCGCACTTTCTGGCCCACCGCTGAGGTAGGTGTACACGTGGCGACGACGCTGATGAGCCGTAGCGTATAATGTTTTTGGATCCCTAGGATCCATATGTATTTCGTTGAATCCGGTATGCTCACTCACATTGAGAATGCGGGTCCAATTCTTCCCGCCATCCGTTGTTTCATAAATACCACGCTCACCCCCGGGGCTCCATAGTGGACCGTAGGCTGCCACGTACACGTGGTTGCCGTCATTCGGGTCTATGGTAATCATGCCGATATGCTCACTCGAAGACAACCCAACATTGTCCCAAGATTTTCCGCCGTCACGGCTCACATATACCCCATCACCGTAGGGCACAGAACGCTGGTTGTTATTCTCGCCCGATCCAACCCAAACTACGTTTGAATTTGTCGGGTCTATGGTCACACACCCAGTACTGTAGCTTCCCTCACCGTCGAAAATAGGCTCGAAAGTGGTGCCGTTATTGGTCGTTTTCCATACCCCGCCCGAGGCCAAGGCCAAGTACAAGGTGCCAGGATTCTCAGTGTCCACGGCGAGGTCGACAATACGACCTGATGTGGTAGCTGGACCAACATTTCTCCATTTGAAAGCACTCAAGCTAGCATCCGTCCACGCGGGAGCGTCGTCTTTGCTTTTACGTTGCGCATAGCTTTCCTGTGGAAGGCAAAGTGAGATGAGTAAGGCAAGGGCAGTTAGGCGTTTCAACCAAGTGAATTTCATAGTGTGATTCTAATGCAGTTCTTATCCCTGCAAAATACGGCAAAAGATGGAAAAGCCCTTAGATTTTCCAAGCTACGCCTATAACCAGAATAGCCTCTTGCATTTGATACAAGAATGGGTCGCTGTAATCCTTGCTGAACGGATAGTATTGGCTGCGTTGAATGCGGCGTAGCCAGCCAAATTCTACCGTAGTTTGGTCGCTTCGAATGGCCAGTCCTAGGCTGTACCCTACGGCGGCTTGTTGACCTTCGCGGTAGGAAGGAGAGAATTGCCCCCCGCCCCTTAAAATTAAAGGACCTAACCGCCACTCTGTACCCAGTGCAAAGAGATGCTGATTTGAAATGGTGCTATCGATGATTTCTGCCAAGTAACGCTCGTTTCTTCCCGTGCTCATGGTCCACGAATGCGGGATGAAGGTATGTCCGGCGGTAATCAGACCCGCTCGTCCTACGACGATGGTCGCGCCACTTTGCAGTTTGGGTGGAGTAATGATGCCCCAACTATATTCCGTTCCATACCCTTGGGCTGTCATCGCGCTGCTGCTGACCGAGGGACGCGTAGCGCTGAAAGTGGTTTCCCAATCTAGGTTGAACCCATGAATTTGCGGTAACTCGAGGGCTGCGCCCAGTCGAAGTAATTGGACCGGGCGGTAATACATTCCTAGATTTCCGCTGATGCCCAAGGACATGTTCGTCCACACTTCCGTGGAGCTGAAATAATTCAAATCCGAAAAGGTGTTGTAGGTCTCGCGATGTTCGATTTCAACATCTTCATTGGAAGTGACAATTTGTACGCTTCCACCAAAATACCATTGCGGGCTTTGCTGAAAAGCGGCGCCAAGGGTAATTCTGTTTCTCATTCCTTTTCGGAAATAGTTGTGCGTGTAGTCTGTAGAGGTGAGGTCAGCAGTGCTCACATACTCCATATTATCTGGATCCCAGTCGACGGCATAGCATTGGTAGAGCATATCCTCGTAAGGCCCAAGATTATCCGCTAAAAACTCGGGCGGTGTCCCGTTGGCATAGTCAATGATGGGCAGTTGCATGCTGTTTGCATCGCTGGCCTGTATCTTGAATTTTCGCGCATAGGCGTGATCCGTATTGTAGACAAAAAACAAGCGCATCGGGCTTTCGGGGTCTTTAGATACCCAGCCAAAATTCGGAAGGATGGCTCGGTTTGTAGTCCCTCGTAAAAACAAATCATCTTGATCGTACATAGTCCTGGTCAGACCACCTACGTTCATACTGAATCCTTGTTGCCTATACAGTCCAGCAAGGGCGGGGTTTAATGCGATAGCCGTCATGCTGCCGCTCAGGGCGACTGTTGCAGAAGACATGCTTGTAAAGCGCGCATCCCCAATAGTTGTAGGCTGATTAAGTTCTAGGAAGTAATCCAAGTCTTGGGCGTGCATGTGCAGGCCCACTATGGATACAAGAAGTAGAAGCTTGGATCTAATCATCGGCGTCTCGATCCTCCTGCACCGCTGCTGCCCGAACTACTGCGCCCGGAAGAATTACTTGGGGAGTAGCTTCTTGAGCTGTTGTCACTGCTGCGAGTGCTTTGAGAAGGTTGCGACCATGAGCGTTCATTCACAGATCGATCGAAAGACTGTGTATTTGTGGGTCGCTCATAGGTGCTTTGAGTAGGTCTTGTGCGTGTCGTAGGTTGAGAAGAATTTGCCTTGGGAGTTGTAGGTTCGCTCAGCTGCTCGATGGCCCGTAGGGTGCGCGCTCCAATACTTTGGTCGGTGTCCACAGTTGTGCGTCCATTGACTGCGCTTCCGCCTCCACTTCTGCCGTATTTAGATGGGCGAGAGCCGCCATAGTTAATCCCGGGTCTTGTAGGTGTGTTGTTATTGGCGTTTCCAGAACTCGCCCAACCACTATTCCAGCCGTATGGATTGTAGCCGTAGCCATACCCGTACCCGTACATGTATGGATTGTATCCGTAGGGATTATATCCGTAAGGGGTGTAGCTGTTGGGATTGTAGCCGTACGGGTCGTATCCAAAACCGCCCATGCCAAGGGAGTTGTAGCCCATTGGCATCCAAAAGTTGCCCCAAGGAGATAAGCCCATGGGGCTATTCCAACCGAAGGTGTTCCAGGATCCCATGGAATTTATGGACCAATATGGCGAGTTGATTCGCCCGAATCCGGTGGTCCAGTAGTTTCGAGTATAGGTTGGGGTATTAGGGAAGTTGTAGCCGTTTGCAGTAGTTCCTTGCCAGATGGCATCTAAATTATCTTCACCCAATTCTTCCAATGCCGGTCCGTTATTCGGAAGGGCAAATAGTGGCAAGGGTAGGGTGGGGTCGTAATAGTTTTCGTCTTCGAAATAGTTGTCGGTTAAACTCACAGAAGTACCACATGATAAAAGTAGTAGATAAGAAATGCCGCTAAGTAGGAGAACCTTCTTCATAACTTCAGTAGTTTTGCCGTTTGCAACTAAAGGTACAAAAGTTATACCAAGACCTATTATTATGGGAAAACACTTGACAACAAGAGCGGAAGATTACTCAAAATGGTACAATGAACTCGTAGTGAAGGCCGATTTGGCTCAGAACTCAGGAGTTCGTGGTTCAATGGTGATTAAGCCTTACGGTTTCGCTATTTGGGAGCGTATCCAGGCTGATTTAGATCGTCGATTCAAAGAGACCGGTCATATGAATGCCTACTTCCCGTTGTTTATCCCGAAGTCATACTTTTCGAAAGAAGCCTCTCATGTGGACGGTTTCGCAAAGGAATGTGCGGTGGTGACTCACTACCGATTGAAGAATGATCCTGATGGTAATGGCGTTATTGTAGATCCAGCCGCAAAGTTGGAAGAAGAACTAATTGTACGTCCGACGTCTGAAACCATTATTTGGGATACTTACCGCGATTGGATTCAGAGCTACCGTGACCTGCCAATTTTGGTGAACCAATGGGCGAATGTGGTGCGTTGGGAAATGCGTACGCGTTTGTTCTTGCGTACGGCTGAATTCTTATGGCAAGAGGGCCATACGGCGCATGCCACTAAAGAGGAGGCCATTCAAGAGGCTGAAACCATGTTGGATGTATACGCCTCGTTTGTAGAAGAAATCATGGCTATTCCTGTGTTGCGTGGTATCAAAACGGAAGGAGAGCGTTTTGCCGGTGCTTTGGAAACCTATTGTATAGAAGCCCTAATGCAAGATGGAAAGGCATTACAGGCTGGAACTTCTCATTTTCTCGGTCAAAACTTTGCCAAGGCTTTTGATGTGAAATTCCAGACCAAAGAAGGGACACAAGAGTACGTTTGGGCAACCTCTTGGGGGGTAAGTACCCGATTAATGGGGGCGCTGATCATGACGCACAGTGATGATAACGGTTTGGTATTACCGCCGAAATTGGCTCCATATCAAGTTGTTATTGTGCCGATTTATAAAGGTCAAGAGCAGTTGGATGCAATTTCAGAAGTGGCAAACGATTTGGTGCAGCAATTGCGCGCAGTAGGCGTTACCGTGAAGTATGACGACCGCGATACTCAAAAACCAGGTTGGAAGTTCAACCAATACGAGCTGCAAGGCGTGCCGTTGCGCATAGCCATTGGTCCTAAGGATCTTGAAAAGGGCAGTGTGGAATTAGCACGTAGAGATACCCTAACCAAACAGTTTGTGTCTCAATCAGACGTTGCGACCGTTATTCCAGCGTTGTTGGACGAGATCCAAAACAGCTTGTTTGAGAAAGCGTTGAAATTCCGAGAAGAACATACTCACGTTGCCAATAGCTGGGAAGAATTTGAAACGCTGATAAAATCAAATGCAGGCTTTGTACATGCCCATTGGGATGGTACGACTGAAACGGAAGATAAGATCAAGGATTTGACAAAAGCGACTATTCGCTGTATACCTCTAAATAACAATGAGGAAGAGGGGACATGTGTTCTTACGGGTAAGCCGAGCAAGCAACGCGTTGTCTTCGCTAGGGCGTACTAGGCCTCAATGTAGCGGGTGAAAATATTTTTGATTTTTTCAGCGAAAGTGTTGTAGAACTGAAAAAGCTCATTACATTTGCACTCCCCAAACAAAAGAGGGGAATGTTCTGGAACATTTTGGCCCGTTCGTCTAGCGGTCCAGGACGCCGCCCTTTCACGGCGGAAACACGGGTTCGATTCCCGTACGGGTCACAAAAACTTAATTAAAAAGACAATGGCAAACCATAAGTCTGCATTAAAGAGAATACGCCAAACAGCCAAGAAGGCTGCGCACAATCGTTACTACCACAAGACGACTCGTAACGCCGTGCGTCGTTTGCGCTCTACCACTGATGCGTCAGAAGCAGTTGAATTGCTTCCACGTGTAGCTTCTATGTTGGATAAACTTGCGAAACGCAACATCATCCACAAAAAGAAAGCTTCTAATTTGAAGTCAAGCTTGGCAAAGCACGTAGCTGCTCTATAGGCTTAACTTAAACGGTGTAAAGATAATGATGACCCGCTTCCTAAGGAGGCGGGTTTTTTTGTTTGGTTCTGAGTCAAGCAAAAAAAAAATCCCCGCACAAATGCGGGGATTTTTATTTACCAATATTAGGGCTTACTCTGCGTAGAGCTCTTCAATTTGTTTCTCGTACTTGGCGAGGATTGGCTTGCGCTTCACCTTGAAGGTTGGCGTCAAACATCCATTATCTACAGAGAATTCTTCTGTGTCGATAATGATCTTCTTCACCTTCTCCCATTGACCGAAACCAGAATTTGCCTTTTCAACATCTTTCCACACGCGATCGCGTACTTGTTGGTTCTGAGCCATTTCTTCAATGGTTGTGAATTCGATGTCGTGACGTGAACACCACTCTTTAACTCCTGGCTCATTTAGTATACAGATGGCAGCCGGGAACTTGCGGTTCGAACCGATCACCATGCTCTGCTCAATGAGGTGTGAGGCTTTGAGTTCGTTCTCTATCAACTGTGGTGCGATATACTTACCTCCTGAGGTCTTGAACATTTCCTTCTTGCGATCAGTGATGCGGATAAATCCATCCTCAATAACACCAATATCGCCAGTGTGGAACCACTCGCCAGTCATTACCTCAGCAGTAAGTTCTGGTTGTTTATAGTACCCCATCATGATATTTGGTCCTTTGGCCAAAATCTCACCGTCTTCGGCAATTTTTGCTTCAACGCCGTCGATCACCTTACCTACAGATCCAACGCGAATCATTCCTGGTTCTGCGGTTGTGTTCACCGAAATCACCGGAGCGGTTTCAGTCAACCCATATCCTTCTAGAATAGGAACGCCCATGCCAGAGAAGAAACGTGCCAATCTAGGTTGTAGGGCAGCAGAACCTGAAGCTACGGCCTTGACCTCAGTCATTCCTAGTGCTGCACGCACTTTGCTGAATACCAGTTTGTCAGCAATACCGAGTTTCCAGTGGTAGAAAGCGCCATTGGCATTTTCAGGTTCCCACTGCAACGCAAGGCTTACCGCCCATTCGAAGATTTTCGTCTTTAATCCACCTGCAGCTGTTCCGTTAGCAACGATGCCGTCGAAGAACTTCTCCAACAAGCGAGGAACGGCCGTGAAAATGGTCGGTTTCGTATAGTTCAAATCCGCCTTGATGGTTTCAATACTTTCGGCGAAATAAATGGCCGCCCCATTATACATATACAAGTATTGAATGAATCGCTCAAAGCTGTGACACACGGGCAAGAAGCTTAATGCGCGTGCTTGTCCACGAACTAATCCAGGAATACGAGGTGTTGCGGAGATTACATTTGACATCACATTGCGGTGTGATAACATTACACCTTTTGGAAGGCCTGTTGTACCAGAAGTATAGATGATGGTTGCCAGGTCCTCAGGATCCACAGCAGCAGCCATTTTTTCAAGCTCCTCTTGTTTGTCCATAGACGCACCCATGTCGTAAACCTCATGCCAGTGTGGGATACCGTCATATTTCTCAAAAGTGTAACACTGCTTCATGTTGTCACATTTAGGCATCGTGTTCTTTACCTTTTGATACAACTCGTCGTTCGAGACGAAACAGTAAATACTCTCGCTATGGTTAAAGATGTATTCGTAATCGTCTTCGGTCATAGTTGGATAGATCGGAACGTCTACGGCACCAATTTGCAATAGTGCGTGGTCCATGATATTCCATTCACAACGGTTGTTATGGGAAATAAGAGCGACTTTATCCCCGTGTTTAACGCCGAGAGCCAAAAGAGCGCGACTTGCCTGATCGACGGCATCTACAAATTCTTTGGTGCTGTACGATTTCCACTCCCCGCCAACTTTAGAAGTCATCATTAACT
>JAURAE010000089.1 GCA_030829675.1 Schleiferiaceae bacterium | reverse complement strand
GATGGATTTCATCAATGAAGAGGATAGGGCGCTTGCTGTCAAAAAGGCTCTTCTTCTCAGCCGTTGCGAGCACCTCTCGTACATCTTTGACACCAGCACTGACAGCACTGAGCTGGTATAGTGGGGCTTCCAATTCTTTGGCTAGAAGCAACGCAAGCGTAGTTTTTCCCACTCCAGGCGGCCCCCAAAGAACAATTGAGGGTAATCTACCGATGTCTAAGCTTCGTCGCAATGCGCCATTTTGACCTACAAGGTGCTCTTGGCCCAAATATTGGTCCAAATTCTGTGGTCGAAGCTGTTCTGCAAGCGGTTTCATACCTCGAAAGTAACTATCTTTTCGCTATGTCCCATTGGAGAAAATATGGAATTCATAAAGGCTTGTTTCTGTGGCCAAGTCTTTGGCTTATTCTGGCCTGGTCAATCTTTCTGTTGGAGGAAGGTGCCGGTATACCGCTGCGAAAATTCGGTATCGTTCCGGGTGATGTTCATTCTTGGTACGGACCTATTACCTTTCCATGGTTACACAGTGATGTGAACCATATTGTGAGTAATACCATCAGCCTATTTTTTGTTGGGGCACTTATTCGCTACAGTTTTCCAAAGATTTTTGATCGAGTTTGGTTCATCAGCCTCATAGCGCCAGGGATTTTACTTTGGTTTATTGGTAGACCAAATGTGCACATTGGGGCGAGCGCTTGGTTGTACGCTATGGTAGCTTTTGTGTTCTTCAGTGGGGTGCTGCGGCTGCATATTAAATTATTGGCGCAGAGCTTGTTAATGGTGTTTTTGTACGGGAGTTTTGCATGGGGTGTGTTGCCTCATGACCCGACCATTAGCTATGAAGGACACTGGAGTGGTGCGATCGTTGGTGTGATGATCGCGGTGTATTATCGAAAATTGGAACCCATTGAATCCTTGCGAAATGAAGAACGTGTAGAGGAGGAGGAAGTATTGTGGGACGACTGGAAGCACCCCTTTGAAAGAGAGCTAGACCACGAAAAAATCAGCCCAGCAAGTGGTACACCGTCGCCACGGCCACAAGGCCCGCAGTTTCGGTACGAAGACGGCTCGAGCCCAGATGAATTGGCTTAGCACCGGCTGATGTAGCGGCTAGCACTTCAGTAGGTGAGAAATCTCCCTCAGGGCCTATCATGATGCATAAGGGCCTAGATGGATTCAGTACTTCATGAATGCCCTTCTTTGTTTCATCATATTCACAATGTGCAATCATGAGTTGTTCCTGCTTTTGAGCTAGAAAGTCCTGAAAACTGATGGCTTCGTCTATGTGCACTAATGCTCCTTTAAGGCTTTGTTTCGTGGCACTCAACGCGATTTTACTAAGGCGATCTGTTTTGATGGTACGTCGTTCACTATGCTCACAAATGATAGGGATGATTCGACTGATTCCCATCTCCACAGCCTTCTCGACAAAGGCCTCAATCCGGTCCATACTCTTGGTAGGAGCAATGGCAACTGTTAAATTATAAGGGACCTTGCCGAATTCATGCTCTACTTCAGTAAACAAACCGTAAACCTTTGATTTTGAAACAAATGAGATTTCCCCCTCGTAGAGCGCTCCATCGCCAGTGATAAAGTGTATATGATCTCCAACAGACTTTCGAAGGACCTTCACACAATGCTGTATTTCGCCAGCATCTAGATGAAATTCTGTCCCTTCGATATGTCCGTAAAAGAGTTGCATTATACGCCTACCTTGTCTTTAGTTTTGGTTAATGGACGATCGATTTGAGTCTCGACAAAGGCGATGATTTTATCAGCAACGTCAATGCCAGTCACTCGTTCTACGCCTTCAATACCCGGCGAACTATTTACCTCAAGTACCAAAGGACCTCTATCAGATCTAAGCATATCAACACCTGCAACATTTAAGCCGAGTGCTTTAGTAGCTGCAATGGCTGTCTTTTTCTCTAGGGCCGAAAGCTTGATTTTTACGCCCATGCCACCGCGGTGAAGATTTGAACGGAACTCGCCCTCCTGACCTTGACGCTTGTAAGCTGCGACTACTTTTCCACCTACCACTAAGGCGCGAATGTCTGAGCCTCCGGCTTCTTTGATGAACTCTTGCACTAGGATATTGGCATTGAGTCCGTAAAACGCCTCAATAACACTTTTGGCAGCTGTTTTAGTTTCTGCCAACACCACGCCGAGACCTTGAGTACCCTCAAGTAGCTTTACGATCAAGGGGGGACCACCTACGGTTTTAATAAGATTCTGAACATCACGTGGTTGTTTGGCAAACACCGTTTTAGGAATGCCTATGCCGTGTTTCGCCAATACCTGTGTAGCTCTAAGCTTATCTCTAGAGCGTACTAATGCCAATGAACTTAGCGTGGTATACACATGCTTCACCTCAAACTGACGGATAATGCTTGAACCATAGAATGTTACAGAAGCCCCAATTCTTGGAATGATCGCATCGAATCCCTCTAGTTCGTGGTCGCCTAGATACACAGAATTAGCATCAGTCTCCATCGCTACATAACAATGGTTGTGATTGATGACTTCTACATCGTGTCCACGCTTTTCAGCTGCCTCTTTCAATCTGTTGGTAGAGTAGAGGGAAGGGTTGGCGCTTAGAATGGCTAATTTCATGGCTTAATATTATTTCGTGACATCAACGATGAACCCCTTTTCTAAGAGGTTTCTGCCGATCAACATGTCGTAAGTTAGTTTGCTACGGTCACTAAACCCAACCAATACTTGAAAAGCTTGCTTATGTATGCTTACCGTTGTTTTAATCATGGGGCGTGCCATTTTCTTTCCAAAAGAATTGCGAACGTTACGAATCACAAAATCATTGAACTCCAGCACTTCTCCGGTATAGAATTCGGAATCCTTGTCGAAGAGTACCACTTTAAGCAAAGGATCTTTTCCTTCCTCATCAATAATTTCTATAAACGAGGCATGTAGCGCACAAGAAGCGGCTCCAGTATCGACACGTGCTTGCACACTTTTAATTCCTAAATCAGGAAAACAAACGTCTGCAGTAGCACCTAAAATGTTCCAATTTTTCATGGCGCGAATTACCCATTTAAATTCTTAAGAATCAATAGGGTAGAAATATTTTACTAAAATTTAATTTTCGCTTGTGCTCCGGTGCTCAAGGGCGCATTTTCACCGGCCAAATAGTTGTAATATCCCGCAATACCAATCATGGCTGCATTGTCCGTGGTATATTCAAACGGGGGCACGAAAATAGACAACTTATGCTTTGCTCCCCATGTTTTTAATTCTTTGCGAAGGGCACTGTTGGCGCTCACACCTCCTGCAATTGCAAAATTCTGAATACCAGTGTCTTTGGCGGCTTTTTTCACCTTAATCATCAGCGCATCAATCAAGGCCTTTTGGTAGCTGGCACAGATATCATTAAGGTGTTCGGCGACAAAATTTGGGTGGTCTTTAACCTTTTGCTGCAGTGTATAAAGGAAACTTGTCTTCAGGCCTGAAAAGCTGAAATCGTATGCCGGTAAATTAGGCTTTGCGAAAGTCAAGAAATTAGCATCTCCTTCAGCGGCAAGCTTATCGATCATAGGTCCACCTGGATAGGGGAGCCCAAGGATCTTGGCCGCCTTGTCAAAAGCCTCACCAACAGCGTCGTCAATCGTTTCTCCCAAAACAGTCATTTGCTTAGGTCCATCAACCTGGACTAGTTGAGTATGGCCGCCACTGACCGTGAGGCAAAGGAATGGGAAGGTAATGGGCGCTTCGTGAGCACCATCGATAAGGTGGGCCAGTATGTGGGCATGCATGTGATGCACCGGAATGAGCGGAATGTCTAGCGCTAAACTTAAGCTCTTGGCAAAAGAGGTTCCTACCAGTAAGGATCCCATAAGTCCGGGGCCGTTGGTAAAAGCGATGGCGTCTAACTCTTGGGGCTTGATATTTGCTACCTTTAACGCATGATTAACCGTGGGTACAATGTTTTGTTGATGCGCTCTCGAGGCCAATTCTGGCACGACTCCGCCGTATTCTTCATGTACCTTTTGGGAAGCGACAATATTGGACATCAACCTGTTGCCATGCAATACAGCAGCGCTCGTGTCGTCACAAGAGCTTTCAATAGCTAGGATATAAGGTTGTTGCTTCATGAATGCTCCAAAAATACATCAAAGTACCGCCATGAGAACCACCCGGAGATTGGGAATTGGTTTAGGGTTACTTCTAGGGGCGGGTTGTTTAGTTGTATGGCTTGTTCTGCATTCTACATCGGTCCAGCGTTTTGTCTATAATTCCTACGCCGCACCCGCGTTGGAAACCTTGGGTCTGAGTACGGATTTTTCAGGGATGGATTATTCGGAAGGGGAGTTCACGATAGCAAAATTGGACCTACAAATTCATCAAAAAACCATTGCCACACTGAAAGGTGTACATATCGCAGATGTACAATGGAGGCAAGGCATAGTTCAAATAGCATCCATTTCTTTCGATACAATGAACATCGATGCGAGGGATACAGCATTGTTTTCACAGTGGCTTCGTGAATTACCTTCAGATACGACGACTAGCGGCTTACCTCTTGCAATAGCCAACAGCTCCCTTGAATTTTTTGAGATTGAACTGCCCAATGATCAACATATTCAAGGGAATCTTTTGGCTGCCACAATATCGTTTAACGAAGGTGTAGCGTGTGAGGCATTGGGCGGTGCTCTAAAGCTGGACACCATTGAAACCAACGTTCATATTACCGAACTCTACCTCGGCAAAAGCAACTCGTTTCAGGTGGATGCAAATAGTAACCTAGGTGCGACGCTGCTCGCAGAGGTTCAATGGAACGAAACAGGCATTGATTGTAATGCTAGGGTAAGCACTACTCAAGACTTCAAATTATCTCAAATTCCAGAGGAATGGAGCGGGTTCACGCGTGGAGTAGATATAGATCTAGAAATTTCCGGACCCTCTTCCAACGCTATTACTACAACGGCCCAATTCCATCACCCGTACTTCACCGGTACAGCAATTGCGAAGCTGAACGATCCTCGATATGATCTGAAGGGAAGCCTCCATGTGCATCAGCAAGCCTACGACAGTACTGTGCTGGCGCAATGGTTGCCTGTACCAGAAATGCAGGCGGCTGACCTACAATATTCGATTCAAGGGTCATTGGACTCAGATGCGCTGGCCTATGACCTTGGGGCAAGTAAGGGAAT
>JAURAE010000088.1 GCA_030829675.1 Schleiferiaceae bacterium | reverse complement strand
CATGTGTTTAGCAGCTTGTGCCTGCACCGCTTGTACGATATGAGGATGGCTATGCCCGACATTGCTGACGCTAATGCCCGAAATCAGATCTAGGTATGCTTTCCCATCCGGTCCATAGAGGTATACGCCTTCGGCACGCTCGATTTCGAGGCCGGAAGGCTGGTCTACCACTTGGGCAACGTTAGATAGAAAGAGTTCACGTATGCTCGCCATGTTGCGAAGATAGGGAAGGGCGTGCCAATTTTGAGTCAAAAGAAACGGACAGGTTTTCTGGCGGATTGACCTAACTCAAATCTCTGTTCGATGCGTTACTAGAGAGCATAAAAAACCACCCCGAGACGTGGTTTACTATAGTTGGGAGGTTTAGGTCATGTTAGCGCATCGGTCTGCGTCCACCGGGGCCTTCACGGTCCGGGCGATCACCGCCTTTCATACGCTCCATGAGGCGCTTGCCAAATTCTTTCTCAGCCTTCATCAGCTTCGCGGTCTTCTTAGCGCCAATGATGTCGATGAATTTGGGCAAATAGCTTTTTCGCAGCTCTTCGATCTCTACGGATAAATCGGCCAATTCCATAATGGCCTTCTCCACCTCCTTATCACTCGTATTCTCGAAATCCTTCAGTCCGCTAAAGGCATCACGCTGTGCTTTACGCAAGGCATGCTCCTTATTTGACATTTCATTGTACACGGGCCAAAAGCTCTGGCTTTCTTCTACACTTAGGTCGATTTGCTCGGTAATGAATGCCACTTTAATGGCTTCAATCTTTTCGCGCTTCTCTTCGAAATCACCTGGGCGACCTTCGGGCTGCGCTACGGCCACCGTCGAGACAAGCATCAATAGGGTTAAGATTTTGTTTTTCATAACTGGTATAAATAATCGTTCGGGTTGGTATAATTCATCAAAAAGTCTTCGTCAATGGACGCATCGAGGAAGTGGAGGGAATCAGGCTCAGTATAGTCCATAATATCCTCCACGCCTACGTAGCCGAGCTCGTACAATTCAAGGGCGGTGATCTCCGAAAGCGCTGGGTCAGAGGACGCCGTGTTGAAAAAGAAGAGCAAAGCCAAGCTTGCAGCAACACCAACGGCAGCATAGCGCCACAAGGATACCACGGGGCGGACACGAGGCCTTACCGTGTTCCGGTTCACAGGATGGGCCTCGGGAATGCCATGGAGCGCAGCTTTGAGTGCATCATGGTAGCCGGGTGGCATCGTATGTTTTGGCGTTGTTTTCATTAATAGTTAGATGTAAAAGTTTACGGAAGGTTTAATGCTTGGGTTATTTGGTGGCCAATTTTTTCCTTGGCATGATGGTAACTCGCTTTCAAAGCACCTACGGATGTTTGGGTGAGTTTGGCCATCGCATCGTACGGCATGTCCTGATAATAGCGGAGTTCAAAGACCATGCGCTGTTTGTCTGGAAGTAGGGAGAGGGCATGGGCCAATTGGTCCTCGATCTCTTCCGCCGTCCAACGCAGCGCCGTCACATCTTTCAAATCTACTTGCGCCTCCACATCTTCCATGTACCTATTCCCACGTTTGCGCAGTTCCGACAAACTTTGGTTGCGCACAATGGCATAACACCAAGAGAAAATAGCACTCTTACCCTCAAATTTGTGGAGGTTTTTCCAAATACTGATGAAGGCTTCTTGTACCGCGTCGTTGGCATCGTCGTGATTTCCTAGAATACCGAAAGCGCATTGATAGAGCCGTTCGCTGAACTGCTCTACAATTTGATAAAAAGAAGCCTCCCATTGCTGGCGCAACAGGAGGCTTTGAATGTCTTTTTGTGCCTCCATCATTTCTTAGATGATAAGAAGGTACAAAAGGTTTAATCGATTATTTACGGCCCATTACTTTTTTGGCTGCCGCCTCAATAGCTGCGGCATTCAGTCCGTACTTCTCCATGAGTTGCGCCGGGGTACCGCTTTCTCCAAAGCTATCATTCACCGCTACGAACTCCTGAGGAGCAGGATGGTTGGTGGTCAACACTTGAGCAACACTTTCACCTAAGCCGCCATAGCGGTTGTGCTCTTCTGCTGTCACAACACAGCCAGTCTTGCCCACTGAAGCGAGAATTGCAGCCTCATCAAGTGGCTTAATGGTGTGCATGTTGATGACTTCTGCGCTGATGCCTTGAGCTTCGAGTGCTTCGGCCGCTTGAATAGCTTCCCATACCAAATGACCCGTCGCAACGATCGTCACATCAGATCCTTCGGTCAAAACATCCGCTTTTCCAATGGTGAACCCAGCCCCATCGGCAGGGGTGAAGTTTGCTACAGAAGGGCGTCCGAAACGCAAGTACACAGGTCCTTCGTATGCCGCAATAGCTTTGGTAGCTGCCTTGGTTTGGTTGTAATCACAAGGATTGATCACGACCATGTGCGGCAACATTTTCATCAAGCCAATATCTTCCAAGATTTGGTGCGTCGCACCGTCTTCCCCAAGGGTAAGTCCTGCGTGCGAAGCACAGATCTTTACATTCTTGCCGGAATATGCTATGCTTTGACGGATTTGGTCGTACACACGGCCTGTAGAGAAGTTTGCGAAGGTTCCGGTAAACGGAATCTTCCCGCCGATGGTCATACCTGCAGCGATTCCCATCATATTGGCTTCGGCAATACCTACCTGGAAGAATCTTTCCGGGTGCTCATCTGCGAAGGCATTCATTTTCAAGGAACCGGTGAGGTCGGCACACAGTGCCACCACATTTTCGTTCTCATTGCCCAATTCTTGCAATCCAGCGCCGAATCCCGAACGCGTGTCCTTGTTGCCTGTGTTGGTGTACTTTTTCATTCTTAGTTGATTTTCACAATAGTTGAAGAGCCTGAGCTGACTCTAAATTCTTTCGTTTTGCTGTAGCCGGTTTCCTGGGCGAATTTGCTGCGGAACACGACAAGATATTGCCCCGGTTGTAGCTGGAACACTTGGCGTTCACTACTCTCGCTGAGGTCGGTCACCCATTGGTATCCATCTTCGCGTTGCACGAAAATCGAACCGTAGCCACTGGTCCCTGTTTGCAGGGTCACCATCCCGGGTGGAGGTATGGCGATCGTGGTGGTCGCACTGGCATCTATATTAACGCCGCTTTGAATAATGCGTGGAAGGGTTAGGATTTCCAAATCATAGGTGCCGCTGATGTAGCGTTGTGTAGTCCCAAACTCCTGCACATGCAAGATTTCATTTTTTCCGTGCGGCTTGATGATGCACGAAATGCTTGTGTTCTGACGAGTGTTCGCGCGCAGGTCGAGCTGACCTTGTGGAGTGGAGGCGCCGATGTGGGTGTGAGTACCCGGGTAGATCGTGATGCTGTCCACACGAACAGGCGGTACCGTATGCACCTCCATATCGTACACCACTAGTGGGTCCAGTACTAAGGTGTCCGGTTGTCCTTTGTAGTTCAAGGTGTGCACGAAACTCTTCTTCACCTTTTGAGAGGTGTGGTCGTAGAGAATGATCGGCACGTTCGTCTCGGTCGGTTTGCCGTTGATGTCGAGCAAGTTGATTTGGGCCGTGGTGTTGTCCAATGCCTGTGATATGACCACTCCCAATACGTTCTTGAAGGTGTTTTCGTCGGCAGCATCGAAGTAGGTGCCTACACATTCGAAGCTCTCCTTAAAGTTTTCGTCCATTCCGATGCCGATCACAAAGGGCTTAAGGATGATGCCTTGCTTTTGCAGGCGTTGGCTGACGATACAAGGATCGCCGTCACAGGCTTCTACACCGTCGGTGATGAGGATGATGATGTTGCGGCAGTTGGCACAGGGCGGGAAATCATCGGCGGCTTTCATTAAAGATCCTGCGATAGGGGTGGTCCCCATAGGATTGATGGCGCGAAGCACGCGTTTGATTTTATAAATGTTACCGGTGCCGAAGGGGACTTCAAGTTTGGTATCGGAACAATCTTGAGGCGGCACTGGCTTTTGGTGGCCATAGACGCGAAGGGCTAATTGGAAATTCCCATCACTCTGAATGCCCTGTAATGAATCGAGCATTTGGCCCATCAATCGTTGTGCTACCTGAATTTTTGTTCCGCTTTCCCAACGGCCATACATACTCTGTGAGCCGTCGAACACGAATAGAATTCTCGTCAACGGTTCTGGTTCGGCTTCGGGCTTGGTCTGAGACCAAAGTTGAGCCGAAGCGCAAAAGAAGAATAGTATGGCGGCGAAGCGATACAGCATTTAGTAATCGCCTAGGGTTTCAGCGTTTTGAGCAAGAGCACTGGCCAATTGTTCGTCGTTTGGCGCTACACCGTGCCATTTGTGAGTGCCCATCATGAAGTCCACCCCGTTGCCCATTTCTGTGTGCATTAGGATACAGATCGGTTTGCCTTGGCCCGTGGCAGCTTTCGCTTCCGTCAATGTGGCAAGAATAGCATTCAAATCATTGCCTTGTTCGATCGATAGTACATGCCATCCGAATGCTTCGAATTTTGCGCGCAGTGAACCCATAGCCAATACCTCGTCGGTAGAACCGTCGATTTGCTTTTCGTTCACATCCACCGTACAGATCAGGTTATCTACCTTCTTGGCAGAGGCATACATCGCCGCTTCCCAAATCTGTCCTTCTTGCAACTCACCGTCGCCATGAAGGGTGTATACGATTCTATTGTCCTTGTTGAGTTTTTTCGCCTCGGCAGCACCGATAGCTACACTCATGCCTTGTCCTAGAGAACCCGAAGCAATGCGTATCCCAGGCAGGTTATCATGTGTAGTCGGGTGTCCTTGAAGGCGAGTATTGATTTTTCTGAAGGTGGCCAATTCTTCCACGGGGAAGTATCCGGCGCGTGCCAACACACTGTAGATGACCGGAGATATATGTCCATTTGAAAGGAAGAATAGATCCTCACCTACGCCGTCCATTGAAAAGGATTTAGCATTGTGGTTCATCTGTTCGAAGTACAGGGCGACGAGGAATTCGGTACATCCAAGAGAGCCTCCAGGGTGTCCAGAATTTACGGCGTGAACCATTCGAACGATATCTCTGCGGACTTGTGATACAACAGCTTGTAGGTCTTGTGCTGACATGTGAAAAGTGTTATTTCTTATACCTTCAAAAATAAGGTATGTTGCCCGTGGGGTAATTTTTTTGATTGACCATATATACACACGTTGCTAACAAAGAATCGGACTATCTTTGCGCCCTTAATCCTCGAATTATGAAATGTGGCATTGTCGGTTTACCGAACGTAGGTAAGA
>JAURAE010000087.1 GCA_030829675.1 Schleiferiaceae bacterium | reverse complement strand
AATAGAATGTAATATGAGTGAAGCAGTAAGATCCCTTTCACCTTCAAGTGTCTGGAACCATTTTGCAGATTTAAATGCAGTACCTCGCCCGTCTAAGAAAGAAGAGCGCGTAATCAAATTTATGGTGGACTTTGGTCATTCCTTAGGCCTGACCACGGAGGTTGACCACATTGGTAATGTATTTATTCGCAAGCCTGCCTCACCAGGTATGGAGGGAAGAACTCCTGTGGTATTGCAGGCACACTTGGACATGGTGCACCAAAAGAACAACGGCACAGATTTCGATTTTGAAAAAGAAGGCATCCGCATGTCAGTGGATGGAGACTGGGTCAAAGCCGACGGCACGACGTTGGGCGCGGACAACGGTATTGGTGTCGCCTTTATCATGGCGATCCTTAGCTCAAAGGATATCGCACATCCTGCCATCGATGCCCTCTTTACCATTGATGAAGAAACGGGTATGACCGGCGCACTTGAGCTAAAGGGCGGCATGCTGAACGGGAAGATCTTGCTCAACATTGATACAGAGGACGACGATGAGCTTACTATCGGTTGTGCCGGAGGTATTGATGTAACCGCAACTGCCGCTGTACCAATGGTAGCGGCACCTACAGGAGCGAAAGCCCTAGCATTGTCGGTGAAAGGATTAAACGGCGGCCACAGTGGTATGGATATCCATAAAGGATTAGGTAACGCCAACAAGCTAATGAATAGAATCTTGGACAGGTTAGGTGCTAGTGTCCAATTATCTTCGCTAAACGGTGGTGGACTGCGTAACGCCATCCCTCGTGAAAGCAATGCTGTGGTAGTATTCGATGCGGCTACAGAAAGTAATGTTGTAGCAACGTTGGAGGCAGTATCTGCGGAAATTACAGCCGAGCATCGCACAACAGATGCAAGTGCTCAAGTCCTTTGGACAGAAGCAGCAGTACCTTCAGAAGTAGTGAGTGCAGATTTCAAAGAGTCCTTTATCAGTGCCATCTATGCCTGTCCTAATGGCATTTATCGCATGTCCCCAGATATCGAAGGTCTGGTACAAACCTCGAACAACCTGGCGCGTGTGGCCATTGAGAAGGGTCAATTAGTGATCATGTGTTTAACACGTAGCGCAGTGGAATCTGAGAAAATGGATTTAGCACGTGCTATTGAGCGCAACTTCGCGCAGATGGGGTGCAGCGTTGAACTCAGCGGGAACTATCCTGGCTGGACGCCTAATCCTTCCAGTGCCATCCTAACTACGATGCGCGACCTATACGTTGAGATGTTTAAAGAGCAACCTCACGTAGCGGCTTGCCATGCAGGGCTAGAATGTGGAATTTTAGGGACCAATTACCCCGAGATGGAACTCATCTCTTTTGGACCGAACATTCGCGGGGCTCACAGTCCAGACGAAAAATGTCAAATAAGCAGCGTACAGAAGAGTTGGGAATTCTTCTTGAGAACTTTAGAAAACATACCAACGGTATAAGACCATGTTTGAAAATTTAAGTGATCGTCTAGAAGGCGCGTTTAAAACATTAAAGGGTAATCACAAGATTACAGAGCTGAACATTGCCGATAGTGTAAAGCAAATTCGTCGTGCCTTAGTAGAAGCCGACGTCAGCTTCAAAATTGCCAAAGAATTCACCAATAAAGTCAAAGACAAGGCTATTGGCGAGGGCGTAATCAATGCGGTGCAACCGGGCCAAATGATGGTCAAGATTGTCCGTGATGAAATGGCTGAACTGATGGGAGGTCAGGCTGAAGGCATAAACCTAACAGGTTCGCCTACAGTAATTTTAATGGCCGGTCTTCAAGGATCGGGTAAAACCACACACAGTGCAAAATTGGCCAATTACCTCAAGCGTAAAAAAACCAAAAAGCCACTACTTGTCGCTTGTGATGTTTATCGTCCAGCGGCGATTAACCAGCTTCACGTACTGGGGGAACAATTAGGCATTGAGGTCTACTCAGAAGAAGGCAATAATGATCCGGTGGCCATCGCATCCAATGCCTTGGCCCACGCGAAATCCAATGGTTTCAACGCAGTGATTGTCGATACCGCCGGACGTTTGGCGGTGGATGAGGCGATGATGCAAGAAATAGGTAATATTCACAAGGCCATCACCCCATCTGAGACGCTATTTGTCGTGGATGCTATGACGGGTCAAGATGCCGTGAATACAGCGAAGGCCTTTAATGACGTCCTTGATTTTGACGGCGTCATTCTTACAAAGCTGGACGGGGATACCCGTGGTGGTGCGGCCTTGACGATTAAATCTGTCGTAAATAAACCCATCAAGTTTGTAGGTATGGGCGAGAAGATGGATGCACTCGATGTGTTCCATCCGGATCGTATGGCGGATAGAATCTTGGGCATGGGCGATGTTGTTTCTCTTGTGGAAAAAGCCCAAGAACAGTTCGATGAGGCCGAGGCGCGTAAGATGAGTAAGAAGATCGCGACCGATTCTTTCGGGTTCGACGACTTTATGAATCAAATCCAGCAAATCAAGAAAATGGGGAATATGAAAGACCTCATGGGAATGATTCCTGGAATGGGTAAGGCATTGAAAAATGTAGATATCGATGATGATGCCTTCAAGCACATAGAAGCCATGATAAACTCCATGACCTTGGACGAGCGTCAAAATCCAGATATTATCAACGGCTCTCGTCGCAAACGAATAGCTGGTGGCTCTGGGCGCACGGTTCAAGATGTGAATGCGTTGTTGAAGCAATTTACCGACATGCGTAAAATGATGAAGATGATGCAGAGTGGAGGCGGCAAACGAGGAATGATGAATATGATGCGCGGCATGCGCTAACACTTATAGACGATGGTAGTTTTAGACGGTAAAGAAACTTCTGCAAAGATTCGTGCTGAACTTGCGGAACAAGTAAAAGCTCTGAAAGCAGAAGGAGGGAAGGTTCCTCATTTGGCAGCAATCCTTGTTGGGGAAGATGGCGCATCGAGAACCTATGTGAATGCTAAAGTTCGCGATTGTGAAGAGGTAGGATTTGGCTCGACGTTGATTAAACTACCTGCTGAAACGACACAAGAGGAGCTGCTTAAAGCGATCAATAAACTTAATAATGACGAGGATATTGACGGTTATATTGTCCAATTACCCCTGCCAAAGCACATCGACGAAACTGCCGTTTTGATGGCCGTTGATCCCAAAAAGGATGTGGATGGATTTCATCCCCAGAATGTTGGGCGAATGACCCTAGGATTACCTACATACATTCCTGCCACGCCAATGGGAATTGTAGAGCTGTTGCGTCGTTATGAGGTGCCTACAGAAGGAAAAGACTGTGTGGTTATCGGACGCTCTCATATTGTAGGGTCTCCTATGTCCATCTTGCTAAGCCAGCATAATTACCCTGGCAACTGTACAGTAACTCTATGCCACAGTCGCACCAAGAACTTGGAGGAAATCTGTCGAAAAGCCGATATCATCGTTGCGGCTTTGGGGCGCCCAGGTTTTGTAACTGCGGACATGGTTAAAGAAGGGGCATGTGTTATCGATGTAGGCATTACTCGAGTGGACGATGCTACTAAAAAATCAGGTTTCAGATTGCTTGGAGATGTCGATTTTGATGCGGTAGCGCCAAAATGTAGTTTCATCACGCCTGTTCCAGGTGGTGTCGGGCCGATGACTCGTGCTGCATTGATGATGAATACGATGAAAGTGACAGAATTGGGCCAAGCCTAATGAAAGACATTAGCACATCACTGAGCTTCGCTCAAGATACCATTCGTCGCGGTGAGGTAGTCCCTCTCATGGAACAGTTTTACACGATCCAAGGTGAGGGGGCACATACCGGAAAAGCCGCCTATTTTGTACGTATTGGGGGATGTGATGTAGGTTGTCATTGGTGTGATGTGAAGGAGAGTTGGAATCCGGATACGCATCCTCCTACACCTATTGAAAGTATCGTTGAGGAAGCTAAGAAATACTCGGATACGGTTGTGGTGACGGGCGGTGAGCCCCTTACTTGGAATATGAATCCCTTGGTAGATGCCTTTCATGCCGAAGGAATTACGGTGCACGTTGAGACCAGTGGTGCCTATCCTTTGACGGGGAATTGGGATTGGATTACCCTGAGCCCTAAGAAAACGGCTATGGTGAAAGACGGCTACTACGAGCATGCGCACGAACTGAAAGTCATTGTGTACAATCGCCATGACTTGAAGTGGGCGGAAGAACATGCGGCTAAGGTCAATGCTAAGTGTACGCTATACCTTCAGCCAGAATGGAGCAAGCGGGATGAAATCATGCCCTTGCTGGTGGATTATATTCTCGAACATCCACAGTGGAAGATCAGTCTTCAAACGCATAAATACCTAAGAATTCCTTAAGATGGCTGGGCTCTGCAACATAGATGAGGCACTGCGCTTATTGCAATCTGGACAAGTAGTAGGATTGCCTACAGAAACCGTCTACGGCTTGGGTGCAAATGCCTTAGATACCAACGCTGTTGCCAAGGTATTTGAAGCAAAAAACAGACCGTCCTTTGATCCGTTGATTGTCCATGTAGCAGATTTGAATGGGGTGCGGAGTATTGCCGAACTCACGCCTGAGGCCGAGTCCTTGCTGCTCGCATTTTCACCAGGACCGCTTACAGTAGTGTTGAAGAAGAAGTCCATTGTTCCTGATTTAGTGACCAGCGGTCATCCAACTGTGGCTGTGCGCATCCCAGCGCACCCCATGATGCTCCAAGTTTTACAACAAAGCGGTTTATTCATTGCGGCTCCAAGTGCCAATCCTTTTGGGTATACCTCACCTACCACAGCACAGCACGTTTTGGCGCAGCTTGGTGAGCGTATAGGCGGGGTGTTGGACGGTGGACCCTGTGAAGTCGGTCTTGAAAGTACTATTGTTGATTTTACAGGGGATTCGCCCAAGGTTTTGAGATTAGGGGGGATGGATGTGGCCCAATTAGAGTTAGTACTGGGGGAACTTCCGGTACAAACGAGCAGTTCAACTCCGCACGCTCCAGGGATGTTAAGTGCCCACTACAATCCAGGGGCGAAGATTGTTTTGCACAATAATGTTGGCGATGCACTGAATGCCGCTAGTCACACGGATGATACTGCAGTACTGCTTTTTGGACCTAAGGATGAGGCAGGATATGAACATCAATACAGCTTGAGCGCTACAAAAAGTTATAGTGAAGCGGCACAAAACCTATTCGCCATGTTGCGTGAATTGGGCGCTAAATA
>JAURAE010000086.1 GCA_030829675.1 Schleiferiaceae bacterium | reverse complement strand
TACAGCGGCCTTGCTCAGTCCGAACTCCTGCCAGAGTACGGTGGGCGGGCAGTTGTTTAGGGTGAGGGTATCTCTCAGGGTTTCGTGCCACTGCTGTGTTTGTGCGCAAGTAGGCAAGTAGAGGGCCGAGAAGATGATCAGGGCAGAGGGGCGTACCATCGGGGTGGGATAAGAAGGTGTTGGTTTTGAAGGCCTAGGCTGAGGTAGAACTCTTTATAGGGAAGATGCAGGTGTAGTGCCCAATGAGGTCCGGACTGGAGATACTGCAGGTGCCAGGGGTGTTGATTGAATTGGACCGAATAGACTAACTGGCCGCGTTCTTGCCAATCCCAGCCGGCGCTTATGGACCAATGCTCGTCTAGAACCATGCCTTGCCGAAGCCGCAGGGCCCAATTTTCATCGCGCTCCACCGCCCCGAACAACCACATATGGTCACTGCGATAGAGGGTTTGCCCGCCCCACCGAGCGTGCCAGTAGCTTTGGGAAGCTAGGGCCATTCGGGCGGGGGCGAGTTGGGCTTGTATCCAGCAGTTCTCTGTGATCCAGAGGCCATATTGCCCTCGGATTTGCGTGGAGGAATAGGGAATCAGTTGTTCGTGGTGGAGCTGAAGGCCAATGTTGCCATTGCGGTAGCCGACCCGTGCGGAAAAGGCGCCTTCAAAGCCGTAGCCTTCTAGGAACAGCGATTGCGCGCTCGAGGGAGGAAGGTCAAAGGGATGGATGTGGGCTAGGTACAGCCACAACGCAAGAGGTAGGGACATGGGAAGGGTTTTCCCAATAAATTGGACCCTAATCCTCTAAATCCCAAGAAATGTGGAAATCTAAAAGTTATCCTAGTAGTAACTGACGAGTTCTACCTGGAACGCGATGGGGCTGTAGCTCGGTACAGTGCTTGCACCTTTTTTGCCATATCCTAGTTCCGACGGAAATACGATGACCCCGCGTCCGCCTTCGCCTAAGGCTTGAAGGCCTTGCTGAAAGCCTTGCACCAAGAACGGCATGGCTACGTGATCAGAAGCGTACCAACCCGAAGAAAAGATGGTGCTGTCGAGGAGGTAGCCAATGTGCTTAAAGCTCACATCGTTAGAGCTATCTGGAACTCGGTTGAGGTTTCCCTCCTTTGTAACGTGGTAATATAAACCGGTACCTGTAGGAGTAAAGTCAAGACCCGTAGAGGCGATATAATCTTCGATTTCAGCAATTTCTCGGTTGAAACGCTGTTCGTCGGTAGTACACGAAGCAAATAATAATACCCCGAGGGCAATGGCTGTAATTCCTTTCATAGGACAAAAGTAATTAAGAATTGATTCCCTAACATTGTGTTATGAAATGGTTTCCGAGGATTTTATTGCTTTTTCTTGTTCCTGCATTGCAAGCGCAGGATCTCGGCCGTGCCCAAGGCTTTCCGGCAGACCCGGTCATTAGTGCCGCGTACGACGGTGACCGATTGTATTTGGGAACCCAGGGCTCAGGCGTATACGAACTGCTCGACGGATACATTCGACCTAGCGCTCGCTTTAAGAAGTTCAACCGAAGCTCGATTTTTAATTTTTCCGTCAGTGATAGCGGGTTAGTGCCCGAGGTACAGGGTGATTTGCAAGCGTATCCTTTGGAAGTTTCCAACGATGACGGCACCACCTATATCATCACGGCCGACGGTGTTCGAATAGTGTACAGTGATGCTGCCACGCAGATTAGTGATAAGGCCTCGGGAATTTGGCGCATGACTTTGGGTTTTGAGCGATTTAATTTTTTGAGAATAGGATCAGAATTGGTCACCCTAGATATTACAGGTTATGAGCTGAATCGACAGAATTTTAAAGGTCTAATCTTCGATCTAGGCCCCACTGACTATGGATTACTGCTGAGTGCGGAAGGCGGTTATTTTCAATGGGATCGTGTTGATTTCACATGGAAGAAAGTGGGTTCAGGCATGCCAATTTTCGCTTTCGATGGAGCCAAAGCACGCACCCCGCTGGGTCATATTGCGATAAATAAACTGCTAGAAGGGTCTTGGACCATGGACGATTTTGAGCCCATGCCCGAGCGTCAATCCCATCCTACGTACTACGACGTAGATACTGCGGATGAGCTGTACTATGGCGCTTATGCCGACGGTATTGATGTGTTCGACGAAGATGGCATACGGTACACTCTCGGCATGGCTCGTGGCTTGCCCGCTTTTCGACCTGGAAACTACGATATAGCCATGATCGGCAACGATTTGTGGGTAGCAACACCTATGGGGTTGTGGAAATTTGATAATAAAGGGGTGCCCAATTCCCTTCGCCACCTCCACATCGACTTTACCGCCAATGGCCTTACCATTGCCTCTTTCGACGACCTCGAGGTGGAACCGGCCTCTATAGGCTTCACCACGACCCATAAAAAATCCTCCTCTGCCCCAATTCACGGGCGCTACCGTATCAATAGTGATCCTTGGAACACCTTTACCCCCGGTGAACCCGTCCTATTCGTGCGTCCCGCCCCGGGCAACTATACCCTCGACATTCAAACCAGCCATAGGTTGGATTTTGAGCAAGGCATGAACGCGCACTATGAATACCGCATCTCCGCGTGGTGGTACAAACGTCCACTGTTCTGGTCCATCGCCATCATCCTTATCGCCTCAGGAATTTGGTACAGACAGCGCAAAGCCAAGATTCAGATTCAAGAAAAACTCGAACTTCAGGAGCGATTGGCCGATGCAGAATTAGCGAGCAAGCGCTTGCAGATGAATCCTCACTTCCTCTTCAACGCCCTGGACGCCATTTCGAATTTCATCTTTAAAAATCAGCCCAAGGATGCGGTGCAGTACATGGGAAAATTGGCCAAGATGATGCGCCTCACCCTCGACAGCTCACGCAGTACCTCCATGGTTATAGCGGATGAAAAGGAACTCATCGAGAAATACCTTGACCTCTGCATCTTGCGTTACGGCACTTTCAAAACTTCCGTCGAAGTGGACGATGATTTAGACCCATACGATTACCACGTGCCGCCAATGCTCGTTCAGCCGTTGGTGGAAAATGCCGTGCAGCATGCCATTCGGCCTTTGTTGGCGGAGGGTAAGGAGGGCAGTATTAGGGTCCAATTCTCACTTCAAGGCCCATCCGTCCAAATCACCATCACCGACAACGGCTCGGGCTTTGACCCCGCGCAAAAAGCCTCAAAAAGTCACGGTTTGGCCATCATTGAAGAACGCCTACACCTACTCTCCAAAAAGTACGGCGGCGAGTTCTCGTTGCACTGCAACAGACTGGGCGAAGAACATTCACCCGATGGAATGCAGGTTTCACTCATTCTGACTATGGAAAATGACGGCTAACCCGTACATTAGAATTAAATCTTAACCGCCCATGCGTGCACTCTTGTTAGACGATGAACGTCCCGTTTTAGAGGCCCTTCAAGGGAAGCTCAATCTCTTCTGTCCCGAGGTAGAGGTCGTTGCATTGTGTCAAACTGTGAAAGAAGCACTAGAAGCACTGGACGAGGAAGATGTCGATGTCATTTTCTTGGATGTCAACCTCAATGGCGAATCTGGTTTTGATCTGATCGATCAGTGGACAGGCGGCGATCTCCCTGGTTTGATTTTCACCACCGCCCACGATGAGTTTGCCATTCAAGCGATCAAGCATGCGGCATTGGATTATCTTTTAAAGCCTATCGATGCGGAAGATTTGGTCAAGGCCGTACGGAAGGCAGGGGCTTCAAGAATTCCCGCCCAGCAAGCAAATATTGCATCTGCGGCATCGAAGGAGGCACCGAAAAAATTGGTCATCCCTACGACAGAGGGAATGTACATTCTTAATGTTAATGAGATCGTCCGTTGCGAAAGCAGTTCAAACTATACCCAGTTCTTCTTGAACAACAAAACCTCCGTACTCGCGTCTAAGACGATGAAGGAGTACGAGACCTTGTTGCGTCCCGCGGGGTTTGAACGAGTGCACAAGAGTCACCTTGTCAACCTAGAAATGGTGAGCCGATACGTCAGCGCCGATGGTGGATATCTGTTATTGCATGATGGGTCTACAGTCCCGGTGAGCAACAGGAAGAAGGAGCTTTTGATTTCTCACTTGAAACGATTGTAGATTCGGATCTCCCATGTTTCTTTAGGATGGTGGATCATCAAACGATTGAAAGGGGCGATGCAGCCTAGTGAAACGGACGTTTAATACGCCACCACAGTCTTTTGTACCATGGAACGTCAGCCACGATCAACACATCGCCCAAAAGCATGACTTCAAGGTCTATGGCAATGGCCAAATCATCGGTCAGTTGTTCGAATGTTTGTGGCGTTAATGGCGGGTCAAAAGATTTTCGAATGTCTGTGTATTCGATATAACTCACTACAATTGCGTCCACAGGATGTTCGGCTACGATGCTTTCTCGAACCCCAAAATAGCCGTCAAAATCTGTAGCGCCGCCGTAGACCATTTCTCCTTTGGACCATAACTGCACATTGGCAAATGGGATGGGTTCTCCTGTTTCATTTTCGTATACCCTTCCTTTAAGAATGACCTCTTGAGGGTAGGCGTTGGCTTGGCTCTCGTAAGTCGAAGGGATTTCTACCACAGCCGGCGCTGAGGTTTGTGCCATCGCTGGGGTACTCATCGAAAGGGCGGCTGCCGCAGCAATACCCATGGGCATGCGTTTTTCTTTTGGCGTTGAGATGAGTCGATTGAGTTGGTCAGCACGAAATTGGCCACAGATTTTCCCCTCTTTCTGATACGCCTTCCATATTTCTTTATCCGAGGACTGCGTGAAGTCTACAATACATTTTTCACATACATCGCAGTGACGACCTTCCTTGAACTGGGGTCATATTCTGCCAGCTTTCTCCGCATGGCTCTGGGATGGAAATATTGATGGGGCTTCGCATACCTAAAAGGTAGCGAAAATTGTGCCTTATTTAGTGTACTTCGCCTTTACTTCCTCTGCACCTTTTAAGACTTTGGCTTTAAGGCCTTCTTTGTAGTCGACCACACGTTGCAAAACCGCTGGATCTGAAGAACCCACAATCTGTGCGGCAAGGATACCAGCGTTCTTAGCACCATCTAATGCTACCGTTGCTACAGGAACGCCGCCCGGCATTTGAAGAATAGAAAGCACGCTGTCCCAACCGTCGATCGAATTTGAACTGTGTACGGGAACACCTATTACTGGAAGCGGGCTAACAGAAGCTACCATACCCGGGAGGTGTGCGGCGCCACCGGCGCCGGCAATGATCGCTTTAATGCCTCTTTTGTGCGCATTCTGACCGTAATCCATAAGCTTCTCTGGCGTGCGGTGGGCACTCACGATATCAACTTCATAGGCTAGGCCTAATTCGTCCA
>JAURAE010000085.1 GCA_030829675.1 Schleiferiaceae bacterium | reverse complement strand
GAGGTAAATGATCGGTGAAAAAACTGATAACCGCTTTTCAAACTAATATGCTTTGCCATTCCATATCTAACTTCACCCGATCCAAAGAGTCCATCGCTTCCATACGTCAGAACACCTTCAGCTACTACCTTTGGTAGACCATACATATTAAAAGGCACATCCCTGGACTCAACTTTCATTTCGTCTTCATAGGGGCGCCAAATAAATGGATTGTCAACACCCGAAGTCTCAGGATAGCCACCACCAATGGTACTATTTTCTTGTACTGTAAATGTGATTGCTCGTCCAGAAGCTTGCTCTGGAAAGAATAATATATCCTTACTCTCTAGATGACTCTGCAAATAATCCAAAGAACCCAGCGCATGAAGCCCTTGATTCGACAGAGAAAGATCACCGGTATAAGTTCCTATTCCTTTATAAGTTGGCGTATTTTCCAATCTTCGTTCAAAGCCTAAGGAATAATCCGGCATTACGACTAATGGTTCAGGGAAAGTTGGAAAAATGTCTGCACTATGGAATGTCGCGTTAAAGAATAAACCATCCGTTGTAGCATTATCTAAGGAGTCAATGGTGAAAGGTTCTACCGCCATATAAAACCTTTCTCTATCGTAAATTCCATTGTGAATTCTTGGATGATCATAATAGACATAAGAATTGTTAATAGCCTCAAAAACAGGATACTCAGGATAATACTCCTTTGAACTTTTATTGTCGGGTTGGTCTATTAATAACCTACCCTGAAGATCTGATAATACAGTTTGAACGTTCACAAACGCCGCCTGCTCGCCTGGTGGAGGGCTAAATTCTTTCACTTTAAACCTCATTGAATCTATGCTAGGCATATCAATCATGAATTGGTCATACATAAATGAATGCTCTGTTCCCCAATAGCTAAATAGTCCGGCGTTAATTCTACCGTCAAACTTGAAATTCATACTGTCATTAACAGTGATGAGTCCTCCCTTTGGAAAGAGATTAACCTCTTGTGAATCACTGAGTGCAATCATTCCAATACCTGCGATATCCATTTGAAAATTCAATAGACTGACTTGCGCATTATTGCCCTGTTCCACACGGGAAACAAATTGAATAACGTCGTAATCACGTTTACCCTCCCAATTAGATAAATACTCAAACAGACGATCCGTTAGCGTTATGGAGGCATTTTCCACATCAAAGTTCACGAATCCTTGTATGGCCATTTCGTACAAGAATTTCTCGCCTTGATCTAATGGCATTCTGAGGGCATATATGAGTTCTTTCATTGGAGCATCAACATATCCCCAACTATATGCAGCATCTCTCAAATTTATAAGGGGATGTGTGAGCTGTAAACCTGCGATTTCTTCCATTCTGGAGATTCGGAAGAACTGCTTACTTTCAAAAACAGCCGCTTGCATCGATCCCAAATTCAAGTTGCGGAAATTAAGCTGCGGAGTACCTTGGTTCCACACTAATTGATCAATGTTAACCTCCATACTATGATAGGTATCCACCCACGAACTCAGACCTAAGCCAGTCTTGTAACGAAGCATGCGAAGCTGACCCATACGCGGATCATAGCGAACTTCACAGTAAGGATGATAAATACTATCCTTGCCAAGGTGCGCTACGACTTCTACCCTTTTAGAAGATATCAAGCTATCCGAAAAAGTAAATTGTTTACCCTTCAAAGAAATTACCGAATCGGCTTTATAAGTAAAGACCAATTTACCTAAGGTGCTATCGGGTGATGTTCCTAAGAATTCTAATCCTTTGATACCAAGTCCCCCTTTGAAGTGGACATCTGGGAAAATATCCTCGATGAGGTAGTCGTTGCGTTCGCTGGTAAATTGCGGGTAGCGCTTGGTGGTAGTGCCGGTCATGCGGTCCTCCAAGGTGCCTTTGATGGGTTCCGGATAAAGGTCATAGGCATGCAACACAGCTTTGGCCTGGTATCCCCCTTTTTTAACATCGAGATTCCAAGTGCCCAATTCCGCATAACGCTCGTCCTCCGGCACCAATACTCGGGACCAAAAGACGGTTCCGCCCTCCCCTTCGATCAGATCTTGTTCGGGATAATATTTGAAGTTCGCCCCTATGATTTGGATGCTGTCCTCGCGGTAACGTCCATAAAGGTCTTCCGCCTCAAAACTGTATACAGGAGCCCCCTCTTCAAAGGCAAAGCCCCACATTGCGTAGGGTGCGCTCCACACAAAATCATTGGCATCGCTGAAGATGTGCTTGCTGTAGTTCAGGTGCTGCTGGTGAATGTAGTCTCGAATCTTAGTCGAAGGGTTCTTCTTGGCATAGGCCAGTAGGTGCTGGGCCATCTGCTCGGCAGTGCCATAGGCTTCGCCCTCGTAGATGTCGTAGGTCAGACGTATGAGCTCTTCCCATACCTCAGGCTGCACCAGGCGCTTGCGAATGAGTTGGTTGCTCAAATCTATCCACAACTCCCCGAACTCGTCGGCCGCCAACATGGCGTTCGGCAATAGGCTGTCCTGATACAGCGACTTTTGCTCCTTGTTCAGCTCTATGAGTTCGAGAAATTCGTCTTGGAAGAGTTCGAGCTCGGAGAATCGGACCACCTTCTGGGCGTGTAGCCCCAGGCTGAATAGAAGCGCAACAAGCAGTCCAATTCTTCGCATTACTTTCTCATTTTAACACTGCGCCACTGATCGCGCCCTTTGATGCCCTCATAGGTTAGTCCAGCACCCTCGGCACGTTCGCGAAGGGCAGGCACATTTTCCTCGTAAAAACCACTGAACAAGATGGTACCGCCGTCGGCCAAAGCGGCCACATAAGCGTCCATGTCCGCGAGGAGCACGTTTAGGTTGATGTTAGCGTAGATCAGATCATAGGTATCCTTGATGGCTTCCGCCCCACCCTGGTCGCAGCTCATGGCAATGGCGTTGCGCTGTGCATTCTCCAAGGTATTTTCTACGCACCAGGTGTCGATGTCGATCCCGTGAATGTGGGAGGCACCACGCATCCCGGCAAGGATGCCGAGGATCCCTGTGCCACAACCCATGTCGAGGACTCGCAGGCCTTCGGTCGGCAACTCCAAGGTCCACAGAATCATCATGTGGGTGGTTTGGTGGTGGCCGGTACCAAAGGACATCTTTGGCTCGATCAACATGAGGTGCTCATAGCCTTGTTTTGGCGTGTGGAAAGGAGCATGGATGTATACGCGACCGTCCACATCAATAGGATCAAAGTTTTTCTCCCACTCCGCATTCCAGTTCACTTGCTCGATTTCTTGTAAGTCATAAGTGACCTGAACACTGTCCCATTGAAGGGTCTCGGCGACTGCATCAGAAGAGAATAGATCCTTTAAAATGTACGCCTGAAACCCATCCTCGGTATCGGTGAAGGTATCAAAGCCCAATTCCCCGAGCTGTGCAATAAACACATCGCGGAAGGGTTCCAAGGGAACGACCGTTGCGGTCAATTCAATGTACACTGGGGTTTCCGACATTAGGCTTCGGTTCTAGCTTTTACGATCGCTGTGAAATCTGCTGCGCTCAATGAGGCGCCGCCGATCAGACCACCGTCGATATCTGGTTGTGCGAATAACTCTGCCGCGTTGCCTGGCTTACATGAGCCACCGTACAATACCGAAATATCTTGGGCCGCTTCACCGCCGAATCGCTCTACCAACCAAGCACGAATGCCGGCATGAACTTCTTGTGCTTGTTCTGGAGAAGCAGTTTCACCAGTGCCAATAGCCCAAACAGGCTCGTAAGCCAAGATGATGTTGTCCATATCTTCTTCTGAGAAGCCTTCCAAACCTTCGGCACATTGGCTGAGGATCACGTCCATGTAGTTGCCGCTCTTGCGCTCTTCCAAGGTTTCACCAATACAGTAGATCGCGGCCAATTCATTGTTCAATGCCTGACCTATTTTCGCCTTACAGCTCTCGTTGGTCTCACCGAAGTATTGACGGCGCTCGCTGTGGCCGATAATTACGGCGTCCAAATCCAAAGAGGCCAACATAGAGGCGCTGATTTCACCTGTGTAGGCACCATTATCTTGTTCGTGGCAGTTCTGTGCAGCGACAGCGATGAATGGATTATCGACCAATTCATTCACGACATCACTCAAGAAGACGGATGGAGGAGTGATGATCACACCTGTTTCTCCTACGAGTTCTTCCGTCAACGACGACTTTAATTCTGCGACCAAATCCATCGCTTCGTTATACGTCGTGTTCATTTTCCAGTTACCTGCTACAATCTTTCTTCTCATGATTATTTATTGATGTTGTTGTGTGTTCTTAAAATAGTTCCGCTCGTATTCTTGGATCGAGCACTGCGTACAGCACATCCACTATCGTCGTTAAGAAAACGAAGATGGTGGCAATGACCATGACGCACCCCATTGTTATTGGCAAATCTCGAGTATTTAACGCTTCCACGAGCAATTTTCCCATGCCATTCCAACCAAAAATAATTTCCACAAATACCGCCCCGGCCAAGAGCGATGCAAACCAACCGCTGATGGTCGTGATGATAGGATTCGAGGCAACCGGCAGGATGTGTCGGAAAAAGACTCGGCCTTCCTTTAGGCCCTTGGCTCTTGCGGTGCGCACAAAGTCTTGCTGGGCAACCTGCAGTACGCTATTGCGGGTAAGTTGCAGCACTACCCCGATGGGACGAATGCCCAAGGTCAAGGCCGGTAGAATGAGGTTTTTGAGTTGCAGGTAGCGCTCACCGGTATAATCGTCCACGGCATATAAGGATCCGGTCAGGTTCAATCCCGTCCATGGCCCGAGCAGGTAGGCAAAAATCCAAGCAAAGAGGACGGCAGTAAAAAAGGACGGCAAACTCATTCCTAGGGCGCTGAAGGCAGTGAGGAATTGGTCCAACAAGCTTCCTTCCCTATAGGCTACCACGGCGCCAAGCACTCCTCCCACTACGACGGCAAAACCTATGGCCACTAGTGCCAGCAAGGCAGTGTTCGGGAAGGTCTGCCCTATTAACGCGCTGACTTTTTGTCCCTGGCGTTGGAAGCTCTCGCCAAAGTCCGGTGCCTTGAACAGCGGGCCTTCCCCGGTGAAGTTTACGGGTGAGATGCGGCCCAAATATTGCACATATTGCACGCTTAGCGGCTGGTCCAGCCCGTACTTCGCGCGCACGGCCGCCAGGGCTTCAGGATCGTCACGCTTGCCCAACATCATTTGCGCTGGATCACCAGGAACAAGCGTAAACAACAAAAACACCAACGTCGCTACACCCCAGAGGGTTAGCACAGCGAGGGCGATTTTTTGAAGGGCGAATCGGATCAATTCGGGGTATCGTTATAATGGTATTTCGCAGTGACCGTACCACGCTGGAGCACCACCCATCCTGGGTTAGAA
>JAURAE010000084.1 GCA_030829675.1 Schleiferiaceae bacterium | reverse complement strand
TCTCTAATGTCTATAGAAGCCAAGTTTCTTGGTATCAAGAGGTTGTAGGGTTTAAGGATTACGATAGGCCTACAGCAGATTTTGGGGATGATGTCGAGTTTCAGGCATCCTTTAGTTTTGACGGTGATTACGATTTTAATAAAGGGGGTGATCAGGGGACGTTTTCAAAGTACTCTTATTCTAAGTTTGAAAAGCTGTGCATTCGACCTTTAAACCGAATGGTGGATGTGGAATATGCTCCGTCGCCAATCGCTGGTGTGATGGACCGAAATGCGATCAACCATTACGAATTTCAGATTATAGCGAAATGGGAAAGTGATAGTAGTGAACATGCTACATTATTTTTCACACCTCGCGCGAATAGAGTGGGGTGGACTGGCCAAATTCAAGTGGATGTCCGCGATACAAGAATTACAGAGTTTGAAGGTGCCATTGGGGAAATGGAGGTATTACAGCACTTTAGCACTTCCAATCTTTTTTTTGTTGAACATCAAAAAATATCGTGGTCTAATGGTGCGGTGAATGTTGAATATTGGGCTTCTGAGGTCAATACTTTGCCAGCAATACCAGATAAGCCAAGAAATTTAGTCGCGGTAATCCCAGATCAGCAGTTACTAGGCACAGACTTTTGGGCCCAGTACCGTCCCAAGGATGATAAACTAGATGCATGGACCACCCGCCAGGATAGTATTATCCGATACTTAAACTCAGATGAATATTTGGATAGCGCCGATGCCGTCTATAATGAGTTTCATTGGTACGAGCCGTTGGTCAGCGGAGTGGGATATAGAAAACGCAGTGCCGGTACACATTTCTTCTACAGCCCATTAATAGGGCAATTCAATGCTTTTGGAGTAGGGGGCTGGCGCTGGACTCCGTTCGCTTTTGGCACGAAAAGATTCGAGAACGATCAAATGCTAAGCATTACGGGCCGATTAAACTATGGGCTCACTAATGCCGATACCAAAGGAACCCTCGGCGCAACTTATACCTATGCACCTCTACGGAATGCCTCTTGGACGGTGAACATCGGCAATGATTACCAACAGATTACTCAAAGCGTCGACCTCACAGGCCTATTTGCGAGAAGCAACTTTATAGAAAAAACCTTTACGGAAGTTTACCACCGGTTTGAATGGTTTAATGGGTTCTATACTCGTTTGGGTTTTGAATACAGCAAAAGGGAGAGCATTGAAAACCTAGATCTAGGCAATGATATTTTTGGCTCACTAACGCCGCCGCAGCCGTTCGAAACCTATACCGTAGGACAGGTGAGTGCTGAAATCCTCATCCGACCGTATCAGCGGTATTATCTGAAAGGCAGACAAAAGATAGTGTTGAGCTCCAAATGGCCAGATTTCAGAATAGTCTTCAAACAGGGCATACCAAATTTGCTTAATTCTGATGTGCGTTACAGTAAATATGAGTTTATTGTAGAAGACTACGTGCCTTCGAATCGTTTAGGCTTCAGCCATTATCGTGTGGCGTCAGGAGGATTCTTGAATGATCCATCGACCGTTAGATTCATCGAATACAAATGGTTCCGAGGTGGCGATTATTTCTTATATACACACCCGCTGTATACCTTCCAGAATCTACCCGAGACCTTTGCTACACCTGAGGTTTATTTCATGGCCAATGCTACCCATCATTTCGAAGGATACTTGTTGAATAGAGTACCCTTGATTCGAAGACTAAAGCTCAATGTGGCCTTAGGGGCCTCCATGTTAACAATTCCTTCTCGCAGCCTCCTGCACCTCGAAACCTACATTGGGGCAGAGCGCAAGATGAAACTTTGGGACCAACCGGTGCGCTGGGGAATGTATTACGGTTTATTGCCCAATGATATGAATCCGGGGTACCGTTTGAAGATTGGGATGGATTTCAAAGACACCTTCTTGGATCGATGGAATTTTTAGTCTCAAAAATGAATTGTTTGGATGGTGAGCCTGTGACTGATTTAGGAATTAACGGTTGATATAAACGTTTTTTGAACAATATGAACATTTACCTTCAAGTCGGCGTATTTTAGGTTCGTAGTATGAGATACATTTTAGGCATTATTAGAGTCATAGGTGTTTTGACCACCATCATCGTAGGCGTATTAGGTCTTGCGTTGACATTTCCCTTTGGAGGACGTGTAATTGCACATAAAATCTTCATGAGCATTCGCTGGGCCTTGCTTTGGATCGTTGGTGTTAAGGTGCATGGACCTAAATTCGATGAAATAGGCCCTGGCATTCTCATGGCTAACCACCGCTCGTATTTGGATGTGTTGTTTGTTCCTACATCCGACCTTTTTACCATTGTTGGGAAGGCAGAGGTACGCTCTTGGCCCCTGATCGGATGGGCTGCACGCGCGCTAGATCCTATATGGGTTAAAAGGGAAAACAAAGAGAGTAGAAATCAAACGCGTCAGGATATTGTCAAGGCCATTAAAGATGGTAAGACTATTGTATTGTTTCCAGAAGGCACTTCAGGAGAGGGGCCGTTACTCTTGCCGTTAAAGCCTGCCATGTTCTACGAGGCAGCTCGAAATGGTTTTAGCATTTACCAGTGGAGTATTCACTTTGATTCAGCCAAAACCGGCTATCCTCCAGGCATAGGTTTTATTAACCACCTATGGGCCGTATGTTCTGAACCCAAAATCAATGCCTATGTGACCATTCGTCAAGAACCTCTTTGTATGGACGACGGAGATGCACTTATTGCGGAAGCCAGTCGTTGGTGGGATGAGGAATTACGCCGTACTGCCACAGCACATCCAGCGCGCCATTTAGGCTATTGGCCGGATGATAGAGATTTTTCTCTGGCTACTCGCCTAACTTCTCCTTCGTAAACGGGAAGGCAAATCTATTCATGTAGGCGGCCACTGATTTTTCCGAACTACTCAAGGCAATACGTTGCTTAGGAGGGATGCTGTCGCTGATGCGCTGTGTGAAGGCAATGGCTCCAACTTTCAAGAGTTGATCGGCCTCGTCTAATACCAGAGTTTGTACCGAAGCACTGTTGAAGCCTTCAATGTTTAATAATTCATTTAGGCGTTTGGGTGTGGCAATGACTACATCTGCGCCGAAATAAATATCTTCTTTCTGTTGCTGGATTTTCGGACCTTCATAGGCGGTCCAAACTCTCAAGTCAGTATGTCCACCCAGGTTTTCAAAGAGCTCAAAATAAGCATCGGCAATCTCAGCCGTAGCAACAAGAATCAAGGCGCGTGCAACATCTTCGTAGCTCTCTTTTAAGCTGTGAATGATCGTTGCAGCCACAGCAATACGAAGTTCGGCAGCATTTTCGTGCAAGTGCCAGTGGTTCTGACCGCTCTTGAGGCTGCTGACCAACGTGCGCTGTGCCTTGTTAAAAGGCAGGAGCTCTGCAGCTTCTAACGCTTCCAATACTTCTTGTTGTAGTTTGAGTTTGGCCATTTGCTCAAGTTTTATGCAAAACTAAGGGCTACTTAACAAATGCAATGATAATCAATGGGCGGATTGTAAATTGATGCTTCAAACTTTTGAACATGAAAAAGATTTTTGTCGTACTCACACTCATTGTCGCCCTACCTGCAGTAGGTCAGAAATTAACCAAGATTGAACCGGCCTCTTGGTGGCGTGGTATGGAACTCGATACCGTAGAGTTTATGGTCTATGGTAAAGATATTTCCGAGCTTACCGCCGTTGGAAAGGAATTAATGGTCATTGGTTCTACGGCATTGGAAAGCCCAAATTATTTGTTTGTGGAGGTTGTCATTTCAGATGATACCCGCAATGGAACACACAAGTTGCTCTTTAAAGACCAAAAGGGCCGTCAGAAAGGAACCTTGGCCATTGAGGTGTTGGAGCGCGAGGAAGGATCTGCAAAACGCAAAGGATTCACCTCTGCGGATTTCATTTACCTGATTACCCCAGATCGTTTCAGAAATGGCGATCCTTCCAATGACCAAGTAAACGGAATGTTGGAAGGTCCGAACCGTGAATTTATCGGTGGAAGACACGGAGGTGATTTGGCGGGAATCATTGAGAGCTTGGATTATTTCGAGAAGATGGGCATTTCAAGCTTGTGGTTGAATCCTGTACTTGAGAATAATATGGAGACCTACAGCTACCATGGGTATGCGATGACGGATTTGTACAATGTGGATCCACGCTATGGGACGAATGAACAATACAAGGAATTGGCCGATAAGGCTAAGGAAAAAGGTATTGGGATTATTATGGACCAAGTGGCGAACCACATCGGAAGCTTGCACCCGTGGATGAGTGATTTACCTAGCGAGGACTGGGTGAATCAATGGCCGGAGTTCACGCAGACGAATCACATGAAAGTCAGCAGGTTCGATCCGCACGGAGCCGAAGTCGACCGCAAGCAATTCACAGACGGATGGTTTGTAGAGACCATGCCGGATTTGAATCAGCGCAACGAGAAATTGGCCCGTTACCTTATTCAAAATTCCATCTGGTGGGTGGAATATTTAGGACTGCACGGCATTCGAATGGATACCTGGCCTTATCCGGACAAGCAATTCTTGGCGGATTGGACCAAGGCTATACTCGACGAATACCCGAACTTCAACATTGTCGGGGAGGAATGGGTCAGCGATCCATCGTTGATCAGCTATTGGCAGGCAGGAACGGCCAAGATGGACGACTACACCACCTATTTGCCGAGCATCATGGACTTCCCATTGCAAAGTGCCGTGGTTGATGGGTTGATGGGCGAAGCGACTTGGCGCAGCAGTATGACCAAGATTTACGAAAGCTTGGCCAATGATTATATGTACGGGGACCTCAATAACATCATGATCTTCCCGGATAACCATGATATGAGCCGTATTTACACTCGTCTTGATGAGGATTTCGACAAGTGGAAAATGGCGATGACCTTGTTCTTTACCACTCGCGGTACCCTGCAGTTTTACTATGGTACAGAAATCTTAATGAACAATCCAGGTACGGAAGATCACGGTGTGATTCGTTCCGATTTTCCTGGCGGTTGGGAAGGAGATGCTGTGAATGCCTTCACGGGTGAAGGATTGACTGCCCAACAGAAGGAGGCTCAAGATTACATCCGCACGTTGGCTCATTTGCGCCGTCAATCGTGTGCCTTGAACATGGGTGAAATGCTACATTACATCCCTCTTGGTGAGGTATATGTATACTTTAAGTCTTTTGGGGATGAGCACAAGATGATTGTGTTGAACCGAAATGATAAGGAAGTGGAGCTTGGTTTGGAGAGATTCCAACAAGGTCTTGAAGGCTTTAGCCGTATGGATAATGTATGGACAGGTGAGGTGGAGGAAATTGGCACCACTCTGACCCTAGCGCCAATGAGATCGTACATTTTTGACCTCAACTAAATGCGAGG
>JAURAE010000083.1 GCA_030829675.1 Schleiferiaceae bacterium | reverse complement strand
AACAGGCAGAGCCTGCGATGATGCGCTCAATAGCAATGTAATCGCCTTCCTTTTTTAACTGGGCGCCGATCCCTTCAAACTGGCCTGTCATGCTGAGCTCAAAGTTTTCGTTTTGCTGCGGCGCGAGGTAGTTGGTGTGTGGATCGAAGACCTCACAATAGGCATTCATGTACATGCCAAACCACTCGAGGCGGGTAACGTCCATGAGGTCGGAATACCACTCGTTTTGAAGTTCTAATTCCTTTTCGCGGGCTTCCTGCTCAAATTCTTCGAAGGTTTTGAGCGCATCTGTTTCCCCATTCTCAAGGTCTTCTTCCTGCGCCTGCTCCTTCTCGTGGATGCGGTTGATGATACGCCATTTCAGGTGTTTGCGCCATTCATTCACCAAGGCGTTTTGGTCCGCAGGAAAAGATTTGCTCTCCGCATCGGTCCAAGTATATTCCTCCGTGGTGTAATCAAAAGGCTCCTGTAAGAGCTCGGTATAAATGTTCTTTGAGCGTTCGATGCCTGTAGTAATGAGGTTATAGCTGAGCTCAAAAAATGCGGTGTTGTTTTGGTGAAACGCATCGTCGAGGAGGTAGCGGAAAGATTCTAGTGGGGCCAATTCCTCTTGCGTCAAAAATAGTTTGTTGTAGTCCAACGACTCCAAGTAATTCTCATATACCTCTGCGCTCATCTGATCATCTACCGGTCTAGGCTGCAAATGCACATTTGTTAAGGCATCGCGAACCAAGGAAAAAATGACCTGTTCTTTCTCTTCCTGAGGACCGAGAAGTTTGAAACTTAAAACGACGAGAGCCCCTATGAGAATAGGGAGGAGGTACTTGAGATTTTTACGCTGCATAAGTTGGGCTAACATAGATATAGGCAAGGTACAATCTTTGCGAAAAGAACGAGCATTTCCTTGCGTTAAAGCAATCCCAATAAAAGGCAAAATGTTATGTACCTTTGCGACCCCTTTTCGAAGGGGTTTTGCAGAATTTAATTGGACACGAATGAACATTAGCAAGAAAGAAGTAGATGCACTAAACCTTTTGGTGACTCTAGAAATTACTCCAGAAGATTACCAAGAGAAGGTAAACGGCGTATTGGAGAACTACCGCAAGCGCGTGAATATCCCGGGATTCCGCCCAGGAAAAGTGCCTATGGGTTTGATTAAGAAGCAGTACGGAAAATCTGTCCTCATTGATGAGATCAACAAGATTTTGCAAGACGGCATTTACAACTACATCACCAGTGAGAAGCTCAACATCTTGGGCAATCCACTACCTGTGGAACAAGAAACGATCGATTTTGATACCCCAGGAACGTACGAATTCCAGTTCGAGATTGGTCTTTCACCAGAATTTGAGGTGAGCATCACCAAGAAGAACAAGGTTAAAGGTGTCAAAGTCGTAGCCGATAAGAAAGTATTGGATACCTACATGGAAGATATCCGTTCTCGCTACGGCAAGATGGTGACTCCAGAAAAGGCAGAAGCGGAGGATATGTTCCACGGCTCCCTAACAGAGGTCGATAAAGACGGAAATGCAGTTGCCGACGGTATCGTGAAAGAAGAAGCTCAGTTCATGGGCAGCAACCTTAAGACGAAGAAGGCGCAAGGCGACCTTTGCAAAATGGGCATGGGCAATACTGTGGTGTTGGACGCGGCTAAATCATTCGGCAAGGACTACAACGTTGCTGGATTGTTGGGCGTGACAGATGCACAGCTCGAAGCTTCTACCGGTTCATTTGAATTTAAATTGACGAACGTCACTCGCATGGAGCCTGCAGAGCTCAACCAAGAGTTCTTCGACAAGGTATACGGCGAAGGTGAAGTGACCTCTGAAAAGGAAATGCGCGAGCGCATGAAGGAGGAAGCGGAGCGCATGTACGCGAACGAAGCGGACCAGTACTTCATGAACAACGTGGCAGAACACCTATTGGATAAAACAAAATTCGACCTACCTGTAGCGTTTTTGAAAAAATGGATGCAGACCTCTGGTGAGAAGCCATTGACTGCGGAAGAAGTAGAAGCGGATTGGGATAAGACTGAAAAGGGATTGCGTTACCAATTGATTGAGAACAAAGTCATTCAAACGGGCGAAATCAGCGTAAGCCAGGAAGAGCTACTCGACCACACTGTTGGTTTGGTAAAAGCCCAGTTCCAACAATACGGCCAACAAGTAATGGACGACGAGATGCTCAAGGGCATCGCTGAAAACGCGTTGAAAAACGAGGAGGAAGCACGTCGTTTGAACGACCAAGTGTATAACGCTAAGTTGTTGACATACTACAAAGAAAACTTTAAGGTGGAGGAGAAGGAAGTTACCTATGATGATTTCATTAAATTGGTAACGGCAAACGCCAAATAATTCAATCACCTCAAAACAACCAACGAATGGATTTCGGTAAAGAATTCAAGAAATACGCCACCAAGCATGCAGGTATCCAAAGCATGTATGTGGACCAATATGTCGATGCCTCATTGACACCTTATATCATCGAAGAGCGCCAAATGAACGTGGCGCAGATGGACGTGTTCTCGCGTTTGATGATGGACCGTATCATTTTCTTGGGCACCGGCATCAACGACCAAGTCGCCAACATCGTGCAAGCACAGCTGTTGTTCTTGGAAAGCGCGGATGCAAAAAAAGACATTCAGATCTATATCAATTCTCCAGGCGGGTCAGTCTATGCCGGTTTGGGAATTTATGATACCATGCAAGTGGTCAACCCTGATGTGGCTACGATCTGTACAGGTATGGCTGCTTCAATGGGTGCTGTGTTGATGTGTGCGGGAACTGCTGGCAAGCGTTCTGCACTGAAGCACAGCCGTATTATGATCCACCAGCCTATGGGCGGCGCTCAAGGCCAGGCTTCAGATATGGAGATCACCTTGCAAGAAATTTTGAAGCTTAAGAAAGAGCTGTATAGCATCATCGCCCACCATAGTGGACAGCCGTTCGATAAGGTAGAAGCAGATTCAGATCGCGACTACTGGATGACTTCGGAGGAAGCGAAAGCTTATGGTATGGTAGATGAAATTCTTCTCGGTAAGAGTCAAGCGAAGTAATGAGTGATAATAATTCCGTGATCCATTGTTCATTCTGCGGCAGAAGTAAGGATGAAGTTGATATGATGATAGCCGGGATGGATTCACACATCTGTGATAAGTGTGTGAGCCAAGCGGGTGGCATCCTACATGCGGAATTAGGCGAGCAGCCGCAATCCAATCCTTTGGAGATTGCAGGAAAGCCTGAGTTTAATTACACCCCTGGACAAATCAAATCTCATCTCGATGAATACATCATCGGACAAGAGGCGGCCAAGCGTACCATAAGCGTTGCAGTGTACAACCACTACAAGCGTATCGGGACTGTGCCGGTGAAGGATGCGCCAGAAATCGACAAGAGTAATATCGTTCTCGTGGGAAATACAGGAACGGGTAAAACTCTATTGGCTCGAACTATTGCTAAACTTCTCAATGTCCCGTTTACCATTGTCGATGCTACCGTATTGACTGAGGCAGGGTATGTTGGTGAAGATGTGGAAAGCATCTTGACACGCCTACTTCAGGCGGCGGATTATGATTTGACCAAGGCTGAGGTTGGGATTGTCTTTATCGACGAGATTGATAAGATCGCACGCAAGGGAGATAATCCATCCATCACTCGCGACGTGAGTGGCGAGGGGGTTCAGCAAGGGCTCTTGAAGTTGCTCGAAGGTTCGAAAGTGAATGTGCCGCCAAAAGGAGGTCGCAAGCATCCGGATCAGAAGTACATTGAGGTAGATACCAAGAACATCCTCTTCATCGCCGGTGGCGCTTTCGTAGGAATAGAAAAGAAGATCAGTGGCCGATTAAACTCGTCCACTCTCGGTTATTCCAAAGAAGTTCGCGACCACATTGAAGATGAAGACCTCTTGAGCTACATTACTCCATCTGACCTTAAGTCCTTTGGTTTGATTCCAGAACTCATTGGGCGTATGCCTATTGTGACGTTCATGTCGCCGCTGGACCGCGATGCGCTCAAAGCCATCTTGACCATTCCTAAGAATGCACTTGTCAAACAATACCAGCATTTGTTTCACATGGATGGGATTGCCTTGACCTTTGAAGAAAATGTATTTGATTACATCGTCGACGTGGCGCTAGATTACAAGTTGGGTGCCCGCGGATTGCGAAGCGTTTGTGAGGCGATCTTGAACGATCATATGTTTGATGCGCCGGGTGCGGAGCACAAAGAATTGGTCATCACGCTCGACTATGCGAAATCACAAATTGAACGCAGCTCGCTGCGAAAATTGAAAAGAGTAGTATAAAAAAAGGCGCCCATCGGGCGCCTTTTTTATTTGGAACGAACCGTGCTTAGCGCATGGTCGTATACACGTTCTGCACATCGTCGTCCTCCTCGAGTTTCTCGATGAGTTTTTCGATGTCCTTCGTCTGTTCTTCGTTAATCTCCTTCGTGGTCGTCGGGATATATTCAAACCCAGATTCTATGATCTCGTGGCCCAATTCCTCCAAACCTTTGGTGATGTTTCCGTACTCAGAGAATTGGCCATAGACCATAATCACTTCCGTTTCCACACCGTCCTTCTCTTCGGCATCCTTGAATACATCTTCTGCGCCGAAATCAATGAGTTCGAATTCTAATTCCTCCACATCAATCTCACCCGCTGCAATCTTCACGTGGCACTTGTGCTCGAACATAAATTCCACGGAGCCTGAAGTTCCCAAAGAACCGTCACACTTGTTAAAGTACGAGCGCACGTTCGCTACCGTACGGGTGTTGTTGTCGGTTGCCGTTTCTACCAACACTGCAATGCCGTGCGGGCCATATCCTTCGTAAATGATGGTTTTGTAGTCGCCTTGATCCTTAGACATCGCCTTTTTGATGGCGCGCTCCACATTGTCCTTTGGCATATTGGCAGCCTTGGCATTTTGCAGCAACATGCGGAGTCTGTAGTTGGATTCTGGGTTGTCGCCGCCTTCTTTAACGGCCATGATGATATCCTTGCTGATGCGAGAGAAGGTTTTCGCCATCCCTGCCCAACGCTTAAACTTGCGTTCTTTTCTAAATTCAAATGCGCGTCCCATATCTGTGCTTCGGGTTTTTTTAAGGCTGTAAAAGTAAGAATTCGACCTTAGCTTTTTTTACCTGATTTCTTTTTCGCTTTGGCCAATTGGTCCTTTTCCCATTTCGCAATCTCAGTGCGTCGTCCCACCGTCTTGGTGATAATGTCGCGCTCCAAATCCCACCCACGTGCCGGGCTATATTCACGACCGTAGAATATGATTTGCAGGTGAAGTTTGTTCCATAGATCGCGGGGAAACAAACGCTTCGCATCCCGCTCAGTCTGTTCTACACTCTTGCCATTGGAAAATCCCCAGCGGTACATCAAGCGATGAATGTGTGTATCCACCGGAAAT
>JAURAE010000082.1 GCA_030829675.1 Schleiferiaceae bacterium | reverse complement strand
CGCCGGGGTGGAGGTGTTGGCCTATGGTTCGGCTCGCTTGAATGAGCGGGTCGAGGTTGGGGCTTTTGTCCGGGTTGATGTCGGTGGGGACTGTGATTATGAAGGTGTTGCAGGCGCTGAGGTCAGCGGGGTTGGATGAGATGGTAAGGCGGGTGGTGAGGGCGTGAGATAATTGGTCCCCCTCCAACTCATTCGTAGGATCAATACCACTGGCAATGCGATGGGCCTTTTCGGCATTCGTATCGAACCCGAGGACCTCATAATGCTCGGCGAACGCGACGGCGAGGGGCAGGCCTACGTAGCCCAATCCTAATATGGCAATCTTATGTTCTTTGGGTGTGGACATCGGGTTCAAATGTACGATAACGGGAGGTTAACGCGTTTGTGGGGGGATTGATTATCTTTTGAGTATGAAAACCGTCTTTAAACTCTTTTTTATTCTGATAGCTGGTACTTTGATTGTGATTGGGGCGCAATTGATAGAATTGGACCCAGAAACTACATCTGAGGTTCCGCCACCACCACCTCCCGCAGATTATTCGATTTCAGAATTGACCTTGTTTGTTTTGCAGCCAGACAGCGCGGATTGGGCGGCGCATAGTGCAAGATGGGGAGAGGATTACATGAAGACGGCTCTAGAGCGTCAGCAAAAGTTTCAGGCTATAATGATGGAGCGTGCTGAGCAGGAGGGTCTTGATGTGATTTGGGAAGAGCGAAAGGAATTGGCCGTGTTGAATGAGTATACTCAGGAGTATGTTGTTTTGAAAAAGGACTTGGCCAGATGGTATGAGTATTTCTTCTGTAATGGGGACAGCATTTTCGAAACGAATGTCTTTTTGGAAGGGACACAGTATGAGCAGCAGGCTCAGGAATCTGTATTTAAGCCAACTGTGGACAGTGAGAACCTAGAATTGCATTTATCGGATACGGCCCATGTGGATTTAAACGGGAACGGTGTGGATGAAATGGTGTTCTTGGATTTTGGGTATTGTACATCCTTGGTCATTCGCGAGGAAGGTGCTGAAGATGTTCGGATAGGATGTGGAGCGGAATGGGGCCATGAGATCCCTAATGATATCGGATGGGTAGATGAGTGGTCGCTTGAGGCTCCGGGATTGAAGTGGGAGAGCTTTTTGGACGCTGAGGATATGCTGGACGAGCGCCAAGTATCTATTCCTTTTTGGGGAGTGTACATCGGCAAGCAGGAAGCGAGCGGTGGCATTCTTTGTTATATCGATGGTGAATTAGTGTACCTACATCAGGGGTGTTAATCCAAGCCTCTTTCTAAAATCTAATTGATACATTCTGACTGAGTGTTAAGGCTCATTTTGATATTAAGTTTTTTGACGTCTCACTTGATACACTGTAAAGTGTTGATAATGAGGTATTTTAATACAGGAATCAAAACTAACACTCAATGAAAAAAGTAATTGTACTAGCCTTGTGCTTGCCGTTGGTAACGGTGGCACAAAAGAAATCTGGAGTGGTATACTCCGAACACCCAGCTTATGATGTAGTGACGCAATCTTACCGCGTTTGGGAATCGGGCACTGAAGAAGAACTGCGCGCTTTGTATACAGAGGATGCTAAAATTTGGGATCCAGGATCTGAGGAACCGGGAACGATTGATGAAGAGGTAAACTTGATGAAATGGTGGCAGAAGAACTTTGATCTCACTATCACTAACATGGATCCGGCTCAGCCCGATATCATTCAGTACAAAGGAGAAAAGGGAGCGTGGACGCTAGATTGGATGATCTGGACCGCTATCAATAAAGAAAGTGGGGACACCGTTAAGGGGCCACTTCACACGGCGAATTATGTCAATGAAGAGGGTAAGATTGCTATGACGGTGAACTACTATGATAGAGAAACTATTTCTGCTCAAATACAAGAATCTTTCGGAGTACACCGTAATGGTCGCGTCTTCGACGAGCATCCTTTCATCGACATGCTCAATGAAATGGTTGCGTCATTCTCTGCCGGTGATCTTAATAAGCTACAAGGGTACTTTGCAGAAGATGCGGATTTCTATCGACTAGGTCACAAAGGCAAATATAACCTTGAGGAGCGCAGAGCACAGTGGGAAGCGGTAGTGGCCTCGACAAGTGAACGCAAGCTTGAGCAATCTGGCTATCCTGATGCCATATGGTATGCACGTGACGGAGGATCATGGGTAGTCTACTCGTGGTGGTGGGTAAATAATACCGATGCCGAAACCGGCGAAACTACTCGTGAATACTTACACATGACGCACTCTTTCAACGACGAAGGAAAGGTAGATCGCGAGGTTATTTATATGGCGAATTAATTAATTCCATTTTTGAAATGACTAATAAATCTCTTTTTCTAATGGGTCCGATGGTAATAGGACTTGTTTTTTCATCGTGTATTTCTAACGAAACCGCTGAGTTAGACGCACTCTTCGCGAGAAACTGCGAAGTGATTCGTGCAAACAATGCTGGATTCACTGGTGAGAATCAAGATTATAGTATGTATGCTGATGATTTCTTCATGGTCAACACAAACTTTAATGGCTCGCCTGATACTATGCGACTTGCCGATCTTCAGGCCGAAGATGCGTATCTGTGGGAAAATTTTGACTTTGAATTCCTTGTAGAACCGGTACTTCTTCCTGGTGTGGATTCAAAAACTCAAGAGCCAAATGCAAGTGTTCGTTATTATGCTCCTTTAAAAATCACAAAGGCGGCAACTGACTCAACCGAAGAGCGTTCAGCCATAGTGCGCATGTATGAAACCTTTGACTTAAATGATGAAGGCAAGATTACAATACAAATGTATTATGGTGATTTTGGTGCCGCATTAAGCTACTTAAATAGTTAGAAATCGACACAAATTGGCTTGAATCAATAGTACCTCGACCGCCTTGCGGTCGAGGTTTTTTTATTACATTACTAAGTAAATCTGCTCATTATATGAGGACCATATTAGCTGCTCTGATCTTTACCTATAGCCTCAGTGCTCAAGAGAGATCAATTCATTGGAGCAAGCCGAATAATTATCTTTCATACGCTCCAATAACTACGCATTATTTCCGATGTGATATTGCGGTAACGCACTTGATGTCTATAAACTATGGAAGAATAGAGGCGGGGTTTTTCGTCAATTCTTACCAAGATCCAACAATAGCAATATGTTATAAGACTGCAGTATATAATTGGAAAAATACTTCAATTCATATGATGGCGGGGACTGCTTATGGGTATAAAAAACAGCTTTATCAATATCCTACTATTCCACTATCGGGAACAATCTTGTTCAAAACAGATTTCGTGCCGGTGGGTGGCATAACCGTTGAGCAAGTCTTATATAAAAGATTAGCCCTTAAAGCAACGTTCATTCCTTTGGTCGGAGGGGTAGGGTTACAGTATCAAATTTAATCTGGCAGTTCGGGGGATAAGGTCAAATAGGAGTGAAGAACTTTTCATTCCCTCCTTAGAGGTGTATTTGGTGGCAACATAAAAAGCGTGATATTTGTCACGTTAGACAAATCCCCTGTTAGAAATGTCCGAAACATCCACCGAGCTTGATCTTAAAGAGCTCAACGCTAAATTTAGATTGCTCCAACCCGAGCAACGCATCACCGAACTCTATCGAATCTTCGCCCGCGAGGAGGTCATGTTGACCAGCTCATTTGCCGCCACAAGTGCGTATTTACTGCATTTGTTCTCGGTCTACCAGCCGGAACAAGAGGTACTGTTCATCAATACTGGCTACCATTTTGAGGAAACGCTGGTGTACAAAGAGTACCTCACGAAGGTCTACAATCTCCAAGTCCGTGAGGTAAAGGCGGAGGATTGGAAACACGAGTTTACCACGACAGATCAGACTTGGACCAAGGACCCGGATTATTGTTGCACCATCAACAAAGTGGAACCTCTGGAAAAGCTCAAAGAGGAACATAAAGTTTGGGTGAGCGGCTTGATGAGTTGGCAAAGCGACCACCGCTCCACCTTAGACATCTTCGAAGAGCGCGGCGGCATCCTTAAGTTTTACCCTTTGCTTGACGTGAGTCGTGAGCAGCGCGAAGCCTACATTAAGGACCACCTTTTGCCGTTCCATCCCCTACAGTCGAAGGGGTATTTCAGCATAGGCTGCACGCATTGCACCAAGCCCGGCAAGGGTCGCAAGGGCCGCTGGAACAACAGCCCGAAGACCGAGTGTGGGTTGCATTTGTAGGTCTTGGACGATTTATAAGAATTGGCCCCAAAAGAAAAACCCGATCCATTAGGAGACCGGGCTTCTCGAAATCTACGACATGCATTCTTGTATCGTTAGCACAATTTAATCGCACACTATCCAGCGGTAGTACTGCAACGTACTGTCGTTCGGTACCTCGATCTCTCCTTCGAGCCCCGGAACGTTCGCTATAGTTAATGGGAAAATCATCTCACCGCACCAAGGATCGTTTTCTCTCGGACAATCCCCGTAAGGGTCAGATGTCGCCGTCGTATGGCCTTTTCCAGTTGGAATTCTGTTGTTGGAATCGCGCCCCTTGGGATCAAGTCCCGGCGTGAATTCGTTGAACACCTCGTCGCATCTGGTGTGCAGGTCTTTGTACTGCTCAAAAGAAACGACTGAAAGGGTATCACCGTCAAAAACGACTTGGATGGGGTAGAGGTAATCAAAGCACTCAATAGGCCCCTTTTCTGGGATCAATTCCGCTTGCTCCAAATTCCCTTCACAGCACACAAAAAACAGTACGCCCAACAAGGGTAGTAGCCATAAAAATGATTTACGTCCGTTCATAATGATGAGGTGTTAGGTTTTCTTAACGCACTAACCTTGAGATTGTTCGAGACAAAAAAAACCCCGCCTTGTAGGGCGGGGTTCGTAACACTTAAACCGTTGAAACCGGACTGCGTATGTTAAAGAGGACTAGGTCCTACATGCTCATATTTCATCTAGATCAAGGGCTTGGTGCAAAGTTAGGGCGGATTTTTTTGGTGGCCGGAACAAATGGAAGACAAAAATTGGTCCCTGAAAAGCCCATAAAAAAAACCCCGCCTTGTAGGGCGGGGCTTCACAAACAACCTTTCGCTTCTGTGATTATATGTTGGCGTAGAACACCTTCGTATTTTCATCTACGGGTGCACATCCATCATAGCGGGTAGGTACGGGGTTATAGTTCACCACACCATCAGCCGCAGCTTCCTCCGAGGTGAAGTAGCACAGCAAGGTCAAATCCTTAATGGTGCGGAAGAAGTGGTCGCCATCTTCATGGGCCGCCTCATCGTAGCCGCGCAAGAATTCCTCACGTTGCATCTGAGTGGCTTCTTCAAAAGGACGGCCGATGGCTTTCTTGCCTTGCACCGCAATCTCTTGAATACCTGCGTTCAATTTTGCCTGCATATCAGGGTAATAGCAATCGCGGATCATCACATCGATGAAGGCTCCCGCCTTCGCATCACGCGCACCTGCCGTAGCGGTACGTG
>JAURAE010000081.1 GCA_030829675.1 Schleiferiaceae bacterium | reverse complement strand
AATCCCTACGCGGTCACAAAGAACCAAAAAAGCCCTGCAACGAAAGTTGCGGGGCTTTTTCATTTCCAAGCGCCCGAAGCTTGCTTCAGGGTGCAGGGAGATGGAAAAGCCGCTGAGCAGCCATAGCTGCGCAGGGCCTGTTGATTCGGAATTTGGAGCAGGAAGGATCTTTGCCGAAGGCAAAAATCCAAAGTTGCTCAATTTGCATCATTCTATTAATTAATTGTAAATCAAATACTTAGTAAAATATTTTTCGTAACTTAAGTCAGATAATCAAGACAAAACCGTTATGAAAAAACTAATGATCTATGCAGGATCAGCCGTATTTGCTGTATCCTGTACCTCCTTGTCGGTCGACGAGGCTCGTACTTATCAAAGCGAAATGGAAGCGGCAAATGCACCAACCGAGGAGCATGCTTCTGCTTTTGAAAATGGACTCCATGATGACTTTGCATTCTATAATGGCGCATCAGGTACTGTTTGGCCTAGGGAAGAAATTACCGTCACTCCAGATTGGTTCGATGAGGATACGACTCACTCAGAATTCGTATCAGCCTTGGCCGTCGGAAATGTGGTAAGTGCCTTCGGAAAGGGTACATCTACATATGGAATGTTCGATATCAACACGAGGTACCACGCCATGTACACAAAGGGTAGTGATGGTAGTATTAAGTGGCTCCGAAACATGGCCGTCAACGAGCATTTATTGGCTTATCGTTGGATGAAGTTAAGTATCGATGAAGAGAGATTCAATGAGCTGTTTAGAGGAATGGCAAGAAATTCGACGCATTTGCGCTTTACTACCTCTGCAGCGTACAGCGACTCTTTAGCCGAAGAGTATCCGGATTATGCTCCTGCGCATTTTGGCCATATGCTATTGGCATGGCAATCCGGAGACGATGCTAAGTTCATGGAACTAGTTGAAACCGTAAAATCAAAAATGGGGGGAGAAAACGAAGTCGAGACCCAATGGATGATGGCGATGACGGCTGATGAGCCTGAAATGAGAACATACCACTGGCAAAATGCATTGAACCTTGCTCCAAACGCTCCAATGATTGCCACATTCTATTCGTTTAACCAGCCAAACATGGAGGTGAAGGAAGCCGTCATTCGCAGAGTCTTGGAAAGACATCCAGGAAATCCAGGTCTATGCAATGTATTGGGCTACATCTTAATGGCTCAAGACAGAATGGATGAGGCCAAAGATTACTTCGAATTCAACGTCGATTATAATGGAGATTTGGCCAATTCTTTTGATTCAATGGGGGATTGGTATGCTCGTAATGGCGACAAAGAATCTGCTTTGGAAATGTTCCAAAAAGCAGCGGATATGGACCCAACAAATTTTACTTTCAAACCAGATCGAGCAGCGGAATAACCCAACCTTTTAGATTAATAACAAATGCCGGGGCTGTAGAGTCTCGGCATTTTTGTTGTGGATATCATTAAAAAAAGCTCCCCGGAGGGAGCTTCTCTTCAATCTATTCAGTTAAGGTTTAAAGTTCGTCAGCTTTCCGCTTACTGACTTCAGCAAAATCGGGATGCATTTCTGATGCCTTCAAATACATATTTTTCGCACCTTCCATATCACCTTTTTCAACCAAGAGGTCTCCCATACTATCATAAGCGTTTGCTTCATCTGGGTGCACTCTTAAGTAAACATTTAAATGGTGTTCAGCCTTTTCTAAATCTCCCGCATCCATTTGAACGTATGCCATCATGTTGTTTAAGACAGAGCTTTCTGGAAATCTTGTGAGCCCTGCTTCGAGGACCGCAATTTTATCATCAACATCATCTAAAGTCCAAGTATACCAGAATCGAATCATTGGGTCATCGCCTGCGAAACCTAGTGCCTTGGCAAGGGTATTTCTCCTTTCTTCTCTAGTTAAATCAGGATTATAGGCGCTGATTAGAGTTTTCTCTGCAGCTGTGGCGCCGTCTAATTTAGTTTGGGCTTCGGCGAGTTTGGAGCGCAAATTATCTTCATCTCCGGCAAGGATATAATAATGTAATTGACCAAGATGCGCCGATGCCCAGTCAGGGTATGCTTCTACCAATGAATCGGACATCTTTAAGCCATCAGAATTTCGAAGATTCACCATAGCGTTGCGCATGGCATTGTAAGAATCTAAGGCACCTTCACCATCAACGGATGGCCAAACAAAATCTGCGGCTCTTTGATTCTCTGAAGCAAAGGCGTAGCGTTTCCAGACTAGCTTCCCGTTTTCTCTTATTACAGTTCCGCAGAATCTCGAAGTACTGGTCGCTTCACCGTCTATCCAATATTTATCGGAACCTAAAACAACAGCTGTACCACCGTTTATGTAGATGTCAAAAATTTCTACAGTAACGGAATCTTCATAGAACCAATCGCCTTCTACATTCTCTACAGGAAATAGTCTTGATTGTCCCCATAATGTGTTGAGAACTGTCAAATCTTCACCGATGTCTTCAATAAAAGAATCTACGGCATCATCGTATCCCACTTTTTCATTGAAGTGAGACGTAACAAAATCTGAGACTTCAGATTCAGTAAGAGTGTCATTTACGCATTGAGTAAATGCGAGCGCGGTTAGGAGCAAGCATAGTTTTTTCATGAGGTAAATGATTTAATTAGATTGAATTTAATTAATTATAAATCAACTAATTAAACGTTCGTGTTATTAAAAAGTAAAACAAGTATTTCTACTTAATAAAGACCTGATACTGATACGGCGCCAACATCAAGGTGGTGCCTGTATTTACGGTTGCGCCGCTAATAGGATCAAGCACGGAAATACTTTGCCAATCACTAGGCAGTCCTATGCTCATCGCAGAGTTCCGCGGATTGACGGCAACGAGAGCCTCATGCCCAGTGCCGGTGGCGGTGAAGGCGGCGATGTTGAACGTAGATAAATTGGTCCTAGATTCCCCTCTAAGCGCATCGTAGGTGTTGTACGCCGATAAGATCGCCTTGTATTCCTTCGTTATCTCAGGATTTAGGGACCAATTAATGGCCACACTCGTCGGCGTGAAGAACGGCAGCTTGTACGGCAACGCTTTCTCTTGGCCATTGTACAATAACGGCACGCCGCCCATGGTAGTGGCCAATACAAAGGCACTCATGACCTTGTCCTGGCTACCAAAAAGTGCTTGTGGGGTGTTGTCCCAAGCGTTTTGGTCGTGGTTGGTCACAAAGCGTACCATGGTTTTACCGGGGTCGAGGCTGAAGAATTCGGTCGCGTGCTTGGTATAAAGCCCGCGTGCATCATCACCCTGAGTGAAGACTCCGAGGCTCTTACCGTAGAAGCCCCAGCTGAAGGCCATATCAAATCCTTTGTTCAAGAGGCTCAAATCATCAGATTCCGCGAACATGATTAGGTCGCGGTTGGGGAGGCTGCGCAAGGTGTCGATGGCTTCTTCCCAAAACCAGCCGGGCACGCCTGTAGCGTAATCACAGCGGTAGCCGTCAATATTGGCCTCAAGGACCCAATATTTCATGGCGCTGATCATCTCTCCACGCATTTCAGCGTTGCTGTAGTTGAGTTCGGCGACATCTTGCCAATTCGTTCCTGGGGGATGAATAATCACTCCGTTTTGCTTGACATAGAAGCTTTCATCAGCCATCCAGATATGATCCCAAGAGGTGTGGTTGGCGACCCAATCCATCATCACGGCCATACCCTTGGCGTGGGCGCTATCAACCAGTTCGCGCAGGTCGTCTAAATTCCCATAATTAGGATTGAGGCTCTTGTAATCTTTGATGCAATAGGGCGAACCTACGCTGTTGAGCAATCCCATCTCATAGACCGGCATCAGCCAGATCACATTTACTCCGAGATCTTTGATGCTATCCAAGCGGGGCATGATGCCTGCAAAATCTCGTGAAGCTGAAAACACTAATGGGTTGATCTCATACATCACCACATCAGCAGGTACAGGCACCGCATCGAACGGCGTGCCATATTGGGTGTAGCCATCTCCAGGGTTGCCGGTGGTGTCGACGGGGTTTGGATTGGGATCACAACAATCCACGGGTTCCTTTTCGCAGGAGGCCAGCAAGACGATCAGAAGGAGAGGCGCGAGGTGTTTCATGGAAGTAAGGTAGTAATTATACCTCGGCGTCCATCAAATCTGTCACTACGTGGTAACGCGGATCTTCAATCGAACTTTGGATGTATTTATCAAAGGCAGGATTTGCCTTGTTCAAAATAGCCTTACACTCAGGGCTTAGGTGGGTCAAGACCACTTCTTTTCCGGCGGCCAAGTATTTGTCGATTACTCGCTCAATGGCTTCAATGCCACTGTGGTCGCTCACTCTAGATTCGATGAAATCAATTTCCACCTTGGCGGGATCGTTTTTCACGTCAAACTTGGTCGCAAAGGATTGTACCGAACCGAAGAATAGTGGTCCCCAGATCTCATAGACTTTCGTGCCATCCTCTTTAATGCGCTTGCGGGCACGAATGCGAACGGCATTCTCCCAAGCAAATTTCAGGGCACTCATGATCACCCCGGAAATCACGGCAATGGCCAAATCTTGCCATACAGTAATAGCACTGACCGCAATCAATACAAAGGCATCGGCTACCGGAATTTTACGCAAGATGCGGAAGCTCGACCACGCAAAGGTGCCGATCACGACCATGAACATCACACCGACCAAAGCGGCGATAGGAATGCGCTCGATGAGCGGGGCACCGAAAAGAATGAAGCTGAGCAACCCGAGGGCGGCAACCACACCAGATAATCGGCCACGGCCACCAGAATTCACGTTAATAATACTTTGACCGATCATGGCACAACCGCCCATGCCGCCAAACAAACCGTTGATCAAATTTGCAGATCCTTGGGCAATACATTCGCGGTTTCCTGAACCACGGGTTTCGGTTAAATCATCGACCAAATTCAAGGTCATCAAGCTTTCTATCAAGCCAACGGCCGCCAACAAGAAGGCAGTACTGATCACCGTACCCCAATGTCCTTGCATGGTGTCGAAGAGGGTGAAGATATTCCATTGGAACTGTGGCAAACCGCCTTTTAGTCCCTCACCGCCGCCTTCTCTTATGAAGGATCCTACGGTGCTTACATCCATATTAAATCCTATGGCAATGGCGGCTACGACGATGATGCCGGTCAATGCCGCGGGTACTACTTTAGTTACTTTAGGCAACAACCACATGATGGCCATGGTCAACCCTACGAGTCCCATCATGGTATATAGCTCTGTGCCTTCAATCCAAACCTTATGGCCATTCACATTGTGCGTAAACATGCCTAATTGGCTCAAGAAGATCACGATGGCCAAACCGTTGACAAATCCCATCATTACTGGATGGGGGATGAGGCGTACAAACTTTCCTAGACGGAACAATCCAGCGACTATTTGGATGGCCCCGACGAAGAGTAGGGTAATGAACAACCAAGAAAGCCCTAGCATCTCCATGCCCATGCCTTCACCAACGCTATTTCCTAGTTGGATCAAATGCACCATCACCACGGCCATGGCTCCGGTGGCACCGGAAATCATTCCCGGGCGACCCCCAAAGAGTGA
>JAURAE010000080.1 GCA_030829675.1 Schleiferiaceae bacterium | reverse complement strand
GCCATCGCCATGTGCATATGGATACAATTCATCGCCACGAGTATTGATATTCAAGTTCGTAGGTGCATTCCATTGACGGGCACGACGATCGTACGTAGTCATGTAGATATCCTTACCTCCTTTGCCCCCGTTGATTTCACCGGCGAAGTACAAGATGTTGTCATCTGGACTCAAGGCTGGATGACCCACTGAAGCACCGCTATCCAAAGCAATTACTACAGGCTCTGGATTCGCCCAATCTTGTCCAACAAGTTTAGTCGTGTAAATGGCACAACCAAGTTTAACGTTCTTCACCTTCATACATTTAGTGAAGTACATAGTCTTGCCTCTAGAATCGAAGGTTACTACACCTTCGTGATCTTTGGTATTAATGACGTCGCTCATGGGCTCCAAATCCCCCCACTTCACTTCATCATTCGCGTTGGCCTCTTGGCCACGTTTTTTCTTTTTCTTGGCGCGTTCTCCCTCGATAACATAAATATCTGAGAAACGCTGTCCCGTCCAACCGTCTGGTTTGCGGCCTGTAGCATCGTCGCGCATAGAAGAAATCATTAACGTCAAATCCTCTTTGCCACGCTTACCTGCATAAGAGATCGCATAATCTGATTTCTTAGAATTCAAATCCTTGGCATTATCCAAGGCAAATAACGATCCTTGGACAACCCAGTTTGCTGCTTTTTGACAAGATTCGATGCCTTTATCTGCACGAGGATCGCCCGGCACAGCTTTTTTATAGTCTTCATATGCCACAATTGCATCTTCATACTCTCCTTGACACTGCAGCATTTCAGCATACCCCAACATTGCGGTAGGACCAAATCCCATCTTATCTGCACGTTGGTAGTAGCTCGCCGCGCGTTTACATTCACCAGTGAAGCGGTAACATTCCGCCATGTTGAAGGCAATGCGTTGCTTTTGATCGCGTGATTTTTCTTTAGATAGCGCCTTAGCATATACCTCCAGCGCGGTAGTATATTCTTTGGCATCAAAGTATTCGTCTGCCTTTACAGTTGTCTTATGCGGTTCTATTTCAACCTCTTCAACGACAGCATCTTGAGCCACCATTGCCATAGGAAGACAAGCGAGTATAAAGGTCCAGGTTCGTAGTATGCGTTTTTGCATTTTGAAACGATTCTCTAGTGTTTAAGCGTCCCCCAATATAGTTAAAAACAAAAAAGAAACCCCGCGCCGGCGGGGTTTCTATTTGAATGAATCGAAAAAAGTTCGAATTATCTCGTGAACAACATTTCACGGAATTTCGGCAATGGCCATTGTTCGTCGTCAATCATCAACTCTAGCTTGTCGCTTTCGTAGCGGATTACTTCGAAGAAAGGCTTCACGTTATCGTAGTAAGCAATGGCTTTTTCACGAACATCTTCCAAAGCGTTTGCAGCCTTGCGAGCCTCAATCATCGCATCCTTTGAAGAGAGAATTTTGGAAATACGAGCACTGATTTCCTTAATCATTTCCAATTGCTCCTTAGCGACACTATTGAAGGTTTCTGCATCCATGATTTCCTTCAAACGCTGCACGTTATCAATCAAAGTGTTTTGGTACTTGATTGCTGTAGGAACGATGTGGTTACCAGCTAGGTCACCAAGAACACGTGATTCGATTTGAATCTTCATGAAGTAAGACTCCAACAAGATTTCGTGACGAGCTTCAGCCTCGCGGTGGCTCATAACACCCATAGCTTCGAACATTTTCAAGCTCTGCTCACTCACGTATGCATCAAGCGCACGTGGTGTTGAAGGTTCGTTTTTCAAACCGCGCTTGGCAGCTTCTTCCTTCCAAGCATCACCGTATCCATCGCCTTCAAAGCGAATGGTCTTGCTTTCTTTAATGTAGCGCTTCAACACACTGAAGATGGCTTCGTCTTTCTTTAAGGAATCTTTCTCGATCAACGCATCAACATCTGCCTTGAATTCGATCAATTGCTCTGCCATAGCTGCATTCAATACGGTCATCGGCTGAGCACAGTTAGACGCTGAACCCGCAGCGCGTAACTCAAACTTGTTTCCTGTAAAGGCGAACGGTGAAGTACGGTTACGATCAGTGTTATCTAGCAATACATCTGGAATCTTACCTACCACGTTTAATTTGAGGTCTGTCTTTTCTTCCGGAGTCATTTTACCGCCTTCGATATTTTCTAATTGGTCCAATACAGCACTCAACTGCTGACCAATGAAGACAGAAATAATCGCTGGAGGAGCCTCGTTCGCACCCAAACGGTGCTCATTACCTGCTGAACCGATAGACGCACGAATCAAATCTGCGTGACGGTAAACCGCTTTAATAGTATTGATAAAGAAGGTCAAGAACATCAAGTTGCTCATTGGCGTAGAGCCTGGAGCCAAAAGGTTTACACCTGTATCTGTTGCCAACGACCAGTTGTTATGCTTACCTGAACCATTGATGTTCGCGAATGGCTTCTCATGCATCAATACACGGAAGTTGTGACGACGTGCCACTTTCTCCATCAAGTCCATGAACAAAGAGTTGTGATCTACCGCTACGTTCGCTTCTTCAAATACAGGAGCAAATTCGTATTGTGCAGGTGCTACCTCGTTGTGACGTGTTTTTACAGGAATACCCAAGATGCGGCTTTCGTATTCCAATTCCTTCATGAATTCAATCGCACGCTCTGGAATAGATCCAAAGTAATGATCGTCCAATTGTTGTCCCTTCGCTGGCGCGTGCCCTACCAGAGCACGACCTGCCAACTGCAAATCTGGACGTGCAGCAAAGTAGGCTTCATCAACCAAGAAGTACTCCTGCTCCCATCCTAGGGTTGCATTTACTTTAGTGACGTTTTTATCGAAGTATTTACATACTGCTGTTGCTGCAGCATCCACAGATTGCAATGCGCGAAGTAGTGGTGCTTTGTAGTCCAATGCTTCACCAGTGTATGACACGAATACTGTTGGAATACAAAGTGTCGTACCGAAGATGAATGCAGGTGATGTTGGATCCCAAGCGGTATATCCACGAGCTTCAAAAGTGTTGCGAATACCACCGTTCGGGAATGAAGATGCATCCGGTTCTTGTTGTACCAACATACCACCTGAGAACTTCTCAATGGCCTCACCATTACCCGTTGGCTCGAAGAATGAATCATGCTTTTCTGCAGTGGTACCGGTCAATGGTTGAAACCAGTGCGTGTAGTGTGTCGCACCCAAGTTCAATGCCCAAGCCTTCATTCCTGAAGCAACCTGATCTGCGATAGAACGATTGATCTTCGTTCCGTTATCCATTGCGTCGATTACCGCCTTGTAGGCTTCAGAGGTCATGTATTCACGCATCGCTTTTCTATTGAAAACGCGTGAGCCGAAGTAATCTGAAACTCTCGTTCCAGGTGCTTCGAAGTTCTTAGGCTTGCGCCCCATTGTTTCTTCTAATGCTAGAAATCTTACCGTTGGCATGTGGTTAATGTTTTAATTGCGACAAAGATACCCCCTAAAAAGGAGGGGTGCAACCAAAAATTATTAACTATTTACCAAAACAACCCCCTAAAGCAACAGGTTAGCAACGAAGTATAGGTATACCCCTAGCAACAATGCCCCTTCTAGACGGTCCAACCTATCCTTGGTGAACCAGCCCATAAGTGGAATTATTAACAATGAGAGGCCCACACTCACCCAAAAGTCAGAGGTGAAGAGCGCTGGGTCATAGGTTATGATGGGCTGTATGAGCGCAGTGAAACCTAAGACGCTGAGGATATTAAATATGTTTGAGCCGATGATATTCCCAATAGCGATATCTGATTCTCCTTTACGTGCAGCCATCATGCTGGCGGCTAATTCTGGTACGCTTGTGCCAAAAGCTACAAGTGTGACGGAGATGAACCGCTCGCTCATCCCAAGGACTGCTGCGGCACTGGCGATGCCCTCGACGAAGTAGAGTGCGCCGAAGCGAAGAGCCGCGGCACCCGCCAATAGGAAAAGAATACCTTTTACAATGGGCATGGCCTCGACCTCGAGATCATCCCCGATGTGAAGCTCGCGATTTTTGCGCGCACCTCGGATTTTTACCACATTATATCCGACCAAAAGCAGCACAAAAATGAGGCCCTGCCAAAACGAGAGTCCACCTAACCAAAGAAAGAGCCCAAGAAGTAAGTTGGCCAAAAGAAGAAATATCCAATCTTTTCTATAGGTAAGCTGCACAGCTTGCATTTTAAAGACGATGGCGGTGAGCCCAAGAATAAGACCAATATTGGCGATGTTAGATCCGATGACATTGCCGAGGGCAATATCACTACGCCCGTCCATAGCAGCTACGACGCTAACGAGAAGTTCAGGGGCGCTGGTGGCAAAAGCGACGAGAGTGAGACCGATGACTACTCGGGACACCTGGAGCTTTAGGGCAAGGCCAACGCTACCACGAACTAAGAGTTCACCACCGGCGAGTAACAGTCCGAAACCCAAAAGCAACTGAACAATGATCAAAGCTTGGTTCCTCTTTTAATGGTATCGGTAACCTCCTTGAAGGCATCTCTACCCTCCTGCACTGTTTTCTTGACTTCGGTTAGACCATTGTCCTCAGAGCTGTCCAAAATCTCGCGTTTGATATCATTCGTGGCATTGCGCACTTGCTTGATGATCTTCGCGGCAGAGCGCGCCATGGTCGGAATCTGATTCGGACCAAAGAGCAGCAAGAAGATGAAGGCGATAATGATGAATTCGCCGCCACTGATATTGAACAAGAGGAAAGTTTGAATCATAGCACGAAAATACATCAAAAAAAGCCCCGCTACTCACGTAGCGGGGCTTTGGTATTTCAAAAAAAATCGAACTTACTCCTTGTCCTTCTTCATTGAGTCGAACATCACCGGTGTAGCGATGAAGAGCGAGCTGTAGGTACCCACTAGGACACCCAACAATAGTGCGAACATAAATCCGCGGATGACCTCACCACCGAAGAGGAAGATCACAAGAAGAACGAAGAAGGTCGTCAACGAGGTGTTGAACGTACGGCTCAACGTCTGGTTGAGAGACTTATTTACTCCATCAAGGAAGTTGGCCTTTCGAGTTCCCATGTTTTCACGAATACGGTCAAATACAACCACTGTATCGTTCAACGAGTACCCAATTACCGTCAAGATCGCTGCGATGAATGCTTGATCTACTTCTAGTTGGAAAGGCAATACACCGTCCAATAAAGAGAAGATACCCATCACGAACAATACATCGTGTACCAAGGCAACTACAGCACCCAAAGAGAACTGCCACTTGCGGAAACGACCCAAGATGTAAAGGAATACTACAATCAATGAGAAGATGATGCTATATACCGCACCAGTCTTAATATCATCTGCAATGGTAGGTCCTACCACGCGAGATCCTACCAAACCGATAGCCTCTTCTGTATCGTCAGTGAAGAAGTCCTCACGAGCAATACCCTCTACAAAGTAGCCATTCACACCAGCGTACAATTTGTTTTCGATATCCTCATCCACTGCTGTTCCGGTTTCACCGATACGGTAGTTGGTCGTAATGATTACTTGGTTTGCATCACCGAGAGTTTTCACTACTGGAGTGAAGCTATTGCCATCAGCATCTACGAATTGCTCGCTCAATGAAGCAGCAACATCACTCACTTCTACTGGTTGATCAAAACGCACTTGGAAAGAACGTCCACCTTCGAAATCTACACCGAGGTTCAAACCTTTAGTGAAGAGTGAGAAC
>JAURAE010000007.1 GCA_030829675.1 Schleiferiaceae bacterium | reverse complement strand
CGGAATGGAGCGTGAGCAATATTTGAAATTTAGAAACACTTTAACTCCTGCTAGTGGCTTTCAAAGTGCCCAATATAGAAAAATAGAATTTGCATCAACAGAACTCATTAATTTAATTGATGCACGTTATAGAGATACTATTGAGCTTGGTTATAGCCAAGTGGAGGTGGGCTTACATGAAGCCTTAGAGGGAATGAAAGAAGGGGATGTGAAACTCGTTCTCATCCCCTCGTTTTTAGCACATGGCATTGCGGGTGATTTGGACAAAGTGCCGCCTCAGTCACCGCTACGTTATGATTTGCGGCTCGTAGAATTGGTCCGATAAATACCTCCCTTTTTTAACACAACCTGTGTTGTGTTCTCTGCGGGATACCGCTTACCTTTGGGACTCTTTAAAAATCACATAGATATGTTGAGAAGCATGCTCTTCGCGGGATTCGCGGCCTTCACTCTAGCAAGTTGTGGAGGAAATAAAGTCACAGTTAATGACGAAACGATCACTCTTGAGCCCGGTATTTATGCCAAGTTGGAAACGTCCATGGGCGATATTTTAATCGATTTCCATGAGGATTTGGTTCCCATGACTGCCGGTAACTTCATTGCCTTGGCCGAGGGAAATCACCCAGAGGCGGAGGCGAAATTTCAGGGTAAGCCTTATTTCGACGGTACCTTATTCCACAGAGTCATTCCAGATTTCATGATCCAAGGTGGTGATCCAGACGGCACAGGTGCCGGTGGTCCAGGCTACCAGTTCCCACAAGAAATCGTTGAAACCTTGAAACACGATAAAGCAGGTGTGGTTAGTATGGCCAACGCTGGTCCGGGTACAAACGGCTCTCAATTCTTCATTACGCACAATGCTACACCACACTTGGACGGTGGATATAACGTCTTCGCTCAAGTCGTGAGTGGTCAGGAAATTGTCACGGCCATTGGAGGTGTGGAGCGAATGGGCTCAGACCGTCCGGTAGAAAAGGTAGTATTGAACCACGTAGAAATCATCCGCGTAGGTGGTGATGCTAAGAAATGGGATGCCGGTCAGGCATTCTTGGACGGAAAGCAAGGTGTCGAGGACGCCAAGAAGGCAAAAGCGGCGGCCATCGAAGCTGAGATTGATGCAGCTTACCCAGAAGCGACGAAAACAGAATCTGGATTGCGTTACATCATCGAAACAGTTGGTGATGGACCTAAGCCTGAATTTGGTCAAATGGTGCGTGTGGATTACGCAGGCTACTTGATGGACGGTACCTTATTCGATAGCTCTATCAAGGAAGTTGCTCAAGCAGGCGGTACTTACGATCCACGTCGTGAGCCTTATGAGCCACTGCCGATGCAATACGGTCCTATGGCTCGTGTGATTGAAGGGTGGAAGGAAGGTATCCAATTATTGAACGTTGGCGGCAAGGCTAAGCTTATCATTCCTCCATATTTGGGCTACGGCTCACGTGGTGCAGGTGGTGTTATTCCTCCAAATGCTTCACTAGTCTTTGATGTAGAACTTGTTCGAATCGAACAATAAAATCCCTAAAGGCCCCACGTGGGGTCTTTTTATTAAATTAATTCCTCATGGAAAACGGTATTTATGCCAAAATTGGCACCGCAAAAGGCGATATAACGATTAAACTAGAACACGAGAAAACTCCTATGACCGTGGCGAACTTCGTCGGCTTGGCAGAAGGGACACTCGAAAATAATGTGACCGAAGTAGGCACTCCGTATTACAACGGATTGACCTTCCACCGTGTCATCGCAGATTTCATGATTCAAGGCGGCGATCCTACGGGGACAGGCGCAGGTGGCCCTGGTTACCAGTTTGAAGATGAAATCCACCCAGAATTAAAACACAACCGTCCTGGAACGTTGAGTATGGCCAACGCAGGTCCAGCTACCAACGGATCTCAGTTCTTCATCACACACGGACCGACAGATTGGTTGGACGGAAAGCACACCGTTTTTGGCTACGTGGTGGAAGGACAGAATGTCGTAGATGCGGTTGCCCAAGGTGATACGATGGATACAGTTGAAATCGTGCGCGTAGGTGCGGAGGCTGAAGCTTGGGATGCATCGTCGGTGTTCACCACAGCTCGTAGTGCTGCAGAGGAGGCCGCACGTGCCGCTCAAGAAGCTGCAGATGCTGCCATCGCTGATTTGAAGGCAGGTGCTATGAAGACGTCCAGCGGTTTGATGTACATTATACAAGAGGAAGGCAAGGGCCCTAAGCCTACGGCTGGACAAAATGTGAAGGTGCATTATGAATTGAAATTGGCCGATGGCGTAGTCGTGGATAGCTCGTACTCACGCGGTGCGCCGTTAGATATTCCTATCGGTGTGGGTCGCGTGATCCCAGGATGGGACGAAGGTATCCAGCTGTTGAACGAAGGTTCTAAGGCGACGTTGATCGTGCCGTCGGAATTGGGCTATGGTCCTTCAGGTGCTGGCGGAGTCATCCCTCCAAATGCAACATTGATCTTTAAGGTAGAATTGGTACAAGTAGGTTAAGCCAGAACCAAGGCTATCTTTAGAAAAATCCCCGGGCGCAGCCCGGGGATTTTTTTTGCTAGTAGAGATTCTTCAACAGGAAGTTGATGATTTTTCGTTTAGCCGCGGTATATGGGGCGGCAATAAAGTTGTTGATGGGCGGGCCCCATTGATAGAATTGGCTGCGCGTATTGGTAAATTCCAAGAAGCCGGCGTGGCCGTTGGTCTTGCCCATTCCGCTGTGGCCGACACCGCCGAAGGGGAGGAAGTTGTTGGCAATCTGTAGCAGACTCATATTCACTGCCGTGGCCCCGGCGCGGGTGTGACGCTGTATGTAGTTAATGTTTTTGCGGGATTTCGCATAGATATACACAACAAGCGGATGCTCCCTGGTTCCAATCTCTTTCAAAGGCTCTTCTAGGTCGGTGTAACTGAATACCGGCAATAGCGGGCCAAAGAGTTCCTCGCGCATCAAGGCACCATTTCTCGGTGGATCCACTACCATGGTCGGTGCGATTTTGCGAGCTTCCGCATTGGCCGTACCGCCCATATCTACAATGCCCGCCTCGGTCTTACTATCTTCAAGGATGCTGTTGAGGCGGTCAAAGTTTCGAGGATTGACGATCTGAACGAAATCCGGATGCTGGGTAGGGTCGTCGCCGTAATGACGCTTGACGGCGTCTTTAACGCCTTTGCGGAAGGCCTCTAATTGGCTCCGGTGCACATAAACGTGGTCGGGGGCAATACAGATTTGCCCAGCGTTCGTGAACTTGGCCCATGCCACACGCTTTCCAGCTTCGTATCCGTTTGCACTGGCGTCTACGATAGTGGGGCTCTTACCGCCCAATTCCAACGTAACCGGCGTCAAGAACTTACTCGCAGCCTCCATGACGATTTGGCCTACGTGGGTAGAACCCGTAAAGAAGATGTGGTCAAAGCGCTCCGCCAATAGTTCGGTGGCTTCCGGCACTCCGCCCAATACTACTGCACATTCTTGCGGTTCGAAGATTTCCTCTATCAACGCCTTCAAGGCCTCCGAGGTCTTCGGCGTCAATTCCGACGGCTTCAAGATCACCGTATTTCCAGCGGCAAATGAGGTACACAACGGGTGCAGCGACAGAAAAATAGGGTAGTTCCATGGTGCAATGACCAAGGTGTTTCCCTTTGCCTCCGCTCTGGTATAGGAAGTCGAGCCCAACAATGGCAGTGGTGTCTTCACCTTCTGCGGAGCCAACCACCTCTTCAAGTTTTGTCGGATGATTTTGATATTGTCTAGGGTAGGCAGCAATTCGGTAAGGTCGACTTCTGCCGCGTTCTTATTGAAATCTTCCCACAGGGCTTGCTCCAAACGCTCTTTCCATGGGCCTTTGAGTGCCGAGCGTAATTGGTTTAATTTTTTGCGTCTGTAGGCGACCGTAGTGTCGCTCTGGGCTTGCTTGTGGGCACGTTGCAGCGCAATAAGTTCTGCTGTTGTCATTGTCTTTCGTACAAATGGTCAGGGCCGTCGGCAGGACTGCCATAGAACACTAGGTAGGGTTCGCAGTAGAGCACATCTCCCCAGAGGGTGCTTGCGGGCGGCTGACAGTCTAACATAAAACTGAGCCAACTGTTCGAGAGGCTCCATTGCCCTTGCACAGTAGCCGAATCTGCCTGATTCAAAATGAAGGTGCTATCTGCCTTTAGTTCAAGGGTCCAATTCTTAAAATCACTATCACTCGAATATTCTCCAAACCCGTAGGCACGCACAAAACGCCACTCATAAGTGCCCACTATGGCGTCGCCCAAAGTGTTTACACTCCAGCCGGCGTCCCAGCTGCATTCCATCGTGTCGTAGATGATCTCGTTGTATCGGTCGGTAGTATCCTTGCGGCAAGAGGCCAACAGCAATGCAAGCCCGAAAAGAAGTTGTATTCTCATAATGAATTCAAGGGGTGGTAGGTCGCGATTTCTTCGCTCAAGCGTTGGGCGCTAATATGCGTATAAATTTCGGTGGTCGTAATGCTCTCGTGTCCCAACAGCTGCTGTACGATTCTCAAATCCGCGCCGCCTTCCATCAAGTGGGTGGCGAAGCTGTGCCGCAGCGAGTGGGGGCTAATGTTTTTCTTGATGCCGGCTTGGGCGGTGAAGTGCTTAATCTTCAAAAAGATGCTTTGGCGGGTCAGTCCCGTGCCACGCACACTTAAGAAAACCGTATCTGTATGTTGGGGTTTGCACGGCAGATGCGGGCGTTCGTGCTCGAGGTAGAGCTCTAAAAACTTGATCGCTTCTTTGTGGACGGGCACTAAGCGTTGTTTGTTGCCTTTCCCCGTTACAATGATGTAGCCTTCGTTAAGGCGCAATAGCGATCGTTTCAGGGTACATACCTCGCTCACGCGGAGTCCACAGGCGTAGAGTAGTTCAATGATGGCACGGTCGCGGGTAGCATTTGGGGCATTCATAGGGATGGCCTCGAGGATGCTTTGCACCTCGCTCACGCTGAGTACCACGGGGAGCTTGCGCCCCACTTTCGGGTTTTCAAAGAGGAGGGAGGGATCGTCGGTGCGCATTTGTTCCTCCTGCATCCAGCGAAAAAATCCACGAAGGGCACTGAGAATACGTCCTTGCGAGCGGGGGCTGGTCCCTTGTTCGTGAAGGGAGATCAAGAACTGCTGAATGTCTTGAGCAGAAATGGACGTAGGACCTTTGCCGCTGCTTTGATCCAGCAGGCTGAGGTCGCGGCTGTAGGCGGCAAGGGTATTGTCGCTTAAGCCACGCTCAAATTTCAGGTAATCTTTAAAGCCTTGTATGGCGTTGGTCCAATTCATTCCTCTAATTTCGCACTTCAAATCGTACTTTAGCACCATGCGTATTTTAATTCTTAACGGACCTAATCTGAACTTAGTCGGTACTCGTGAACCGGGTATCTACGGCGCACAGGACTTCCTGTCGTTCTATGAGGAATTAACTGCGGTCTACGACGATGCCGCGAGCTTCGAATACCACCAAAGCAATGTCGAGGGCGAGCTTATCGATTTACTCCAAGCAGCCGATGGCAATTTTGATGGAGTGCTCCTAAACGCCGGTGGGTATACCCATACCTCTGTGGCCATCATGGATTGCGTAGCGGCCATTAAAATACCCGTGGTGGAAGTACATATTTCTAACCCATTGGCCCGTGAAGATTTTCGTCACACGAGCCTGGTAGGTCAGCGTTGCTTAGCAACTGTAAGTGGCTTTGGATTAGATAGTTACCGCTTGGCTCTTGAAGGGTTATTAACCCATCTTGAAGGCTAGTTACAGCGCCATTTCCAGTATCTTCTCCACGTCCGAAGGGGTGATGTCTTTGTGCTCTCCCAGGGCGGTCCAACCGTAATTATTCAATTGGTCCGCAGCACGCTTTTCAATACCTGTAGTATCGACACCGTATTCGCTCAGCTTGGTAGCTATACCTAGGGATTGGAAGAACGCTTCGGTGCGATCGATGGCTTCGTGTGCAACGTCGAAATCTGTACCGGAGAGCCCCAAGACTCTACGTCCATATTGGGCAAGTTTCGCTTGCTTTTGGCTGAACTTATAGCGATACATGCTTGGCAAAACAATAGCCAAGGTTCGGGCGTGATCGATGTTATATGCGGCGGTGAGCTCATGGCCCACAGCGTGAATACTCCAATCCGTGGGTACTCCTTTTTGAATAAGGCCGTTCAAGGCCATCGTGCAGCTCCACATGAAATTCGCGGCGAGGTCGTAGTCCTTTGGATTTTCTAGGAGGCTAGGCGCGATCTCCATTAGGGTACTCAAGATTCCTTCGCTGATGCGGTCTTGCAAGGTAGCGGGAGTGGGGTAGGTCATGTACTGCTCCATGACGTGGGTGAAGGCATCTACTAGGCCATTGGCCAATTGTCTCGTGGGGATGCTCTCGACCACAGTAGGATCACAGATGGAAAACAGAGGGAATAAACCTGGCCCGCCCATGCCGCGTTTTTGACCAATAGCACGGCGGCTGATTACCGCACCGCTGTTCATCTCCGAACCGGTGGCGGGTAGGGTGAGGACGGTACCGAAGGGCATGCCTACTTCTGTGCGAATGCCTTTATCGAGGATGTCCCATGCATCATCACCGTCGTACAGCGCGGCCGAAGCGAGGAATTTCGTTCCGTCGATCACCGAGCCACCGCCCACGGCGAGTAGGAAGGTGATGTTTTGGGTTTTGATGATGTCCAAGGCGCGGCTGAGCGTATCGAAATCGGGGTTGGGTTCAATGCCGCCAAATTCTACGATCTCAAAATTTGAGAGGGCAGAAACCACTTTGTCGTAGGTGCCGTTGGACTTTATGGAGCCACCGCCGTAGGTCATCAAGACTTTTGATCCCGATGGGATGAGGGTGGCCAATTGTTCATGCGCATCCTTGCCAAAGCAAAGATTGGTGGGGTTATATAGATTGAAGTTGATCATGATGGGTTGTTGTTTCCATCAAAAATAACCACAAAATTGGACCTTAGTTTAGAATTGAATGTAGCGATCCTTTTTCGCGCTGTAGATGTGCTCTACCGGGATTAAGATCCCTGTTTCCTCTACACCACCGAAGTCTTTATTGATGAATGTTCCGAAGGTCATCATCTTGGGACTCAAGGTCATGTATTGCTTGATCAGCGGAGGTACGCTTTCCCCATGCTCGCTGACCATTTTGTTGAGTTGACGAAGGCCAGATTTAAAACTGCTTTCGAAATCATTACGATCGATAGGGAAGAGCTCGTCCATATTTGGCAAGAATTCCACATCTGCGGCAACGGTCGGGGACATCAGTTGCTCAGAATCTGGGAAGAAATGCGCAAGGAAGCTCAGGACCATATTGCGGGCTTCACGATTGTAGGTCGGATACATGGTCACTTTGCCGTAGAAGTACTTCAGGTGGTCGTACCGACGTACAATGGCGCCCAGGCCGTCCCAAATATTATCCAAGGCAAACAATCCGCGTTTTGGATCTACAGCCGGCTGGTACTTTGGCTGTACCCAGCTTCTGCCGAGTTCAATGCTGTGAGGCAAATAATCTTGTACGAAGGAAGGAGTGAACTTGAAGTAATGTCCCATGCTGAGGTCATGCTCCCAATTTCCTTGTTCCGCTACTACTTTTCCGTCAATAAACCTGTAGCCGCCCACGATCTCTTCTTCCTCAGGATTCCACACGATCAATTGCTCGTATGGGATTTCGCTGAGGTCCATCTCGTCTAGATCGACAGGCTGTCCCGTGCCGCCATCTGCTGTAGCAAATGTGAGCTCGCGCAATCGTCCTATTTCCTGTAGGAGGTTTGGAGAGTTGTGGGCATTGATGAAGTAGATCTCATTGTTGAGCTTCGAGGTGTGGCGCACGAATTTATCGGGCGTCAATTCTTTTTTCAAATCCTCTACAGAAACTGCAGGGCGGATATAACTGAGATCGTTCATGGCTGCAAATATACCTCGCAGATTGCGATTAGAGACTTATTCTACGAGTTCGTACACTTGTTTCTTTACCTCGTACGCCCACCCATCATCGGTCTGGCTCTTATCAAAGGTCTCAGGTGCTATGGGCTTGCCGTAAGTAATGGTAATGGCATTGCCTTTTTGCTTGAATATTTCATCCACCAAAAAGAGCATTTCAATATTGATTTTGATGCCAAGGAACTTGCGAATCTTGGCTACGGTGTAAAATCTGCGACTAAGTCGGCCACTGATATGTACCGGTACGACGGGCTTTTGGTGGCGTTTTGCCTTGGTGATGAAGGTCTTTTTCCAGTCCAAGTCTCGAATCACCTTATGGCGTGTCATTCGAGAAACCAACCCTGCCGGGAAAATGAATACAGCGTTATCACTGGCAAATAGCTCATCAACCTTGCGGATATTTTCTCGGGCGTTAGCACCAAACGCATTTACGCCGACGAACAAGCCGCGGAGGTTCATGATTTGTTCCAACAGGTCGTTGGTCAAGAACTTCACATCTTTTCTAAAGCGTCCAATACTGACCAAAATGGCCAAAGCGTCCGTTCCGCCTAGTGGGTGATTGGCTGCGAAAATGGCCCCTCCTTCGGTGGGGATATTTTCAGCTCCTACTGTTTTTACGCTGATCGAAGAATAGTCCAAGAATTTTTCGCAAAACTCGAAATCACGGATATCGTGTGCTTCATTGAGGTAGTCGTTGATGTAGGTTTCGTGAACTATGCGTTCTTTGAACAAATTAATCAAAGCATTGGGAATCAGAGGATAGAGCGTTGGGCTCTTATCGCTGATGGCTTTGTGGACGTCTACAAACTTTTCTTTTGCGGGTTTCATTGGCGTTGGTTGAGGCGCAAAAATAAGGGTTTCTTAAAATTATTATCGCTTGTAATTGGACTCGTAAATGTCGATCCACTGCTGGACGGTGACTTTTTGGGCCAATTCTTCGATTAATTCGAAGGGGATATCTTCTGGCTTTTTGAATCGGACACAGCTTTTTCCCATATCGAGTTTCTTGCTGCTGTGCTTATTGAATTCCTCCGTCCACCATGTGTAGAGTTCAGGAATAGCGTAGATCCCCATGTGGTATAGCGCAATGAAATTCTTCTGTGAGGCGAAACTCACAAAGGGTAGTGGTTCTGAGGGTTTACAGTGGTATCCATCGGGATAAATGCTGTGCGGCACAATGAAAGCCGGCATCCCATACCCCAAGCCTTCTTCGAATCCTTCCGGCAAATGGGTTCTGAAAATAGCCGTGAGTCGCTCGAACGCCGCTTGGCGCTCCTCGGGAATCTTGGAAATATATTCTGCGACAGAACTTGCAGGGATTCTCATAATTCGAAGTAAGTTTAGGAGTTCCAAAATACAATATGCCATGAAAACCAACCTAAGTATCCTTGTGTTTTTGCTGTGGATGGGCAGTTTTGCCCAGAATAAGCAGGTCGTTTTTGATGTAGATCCTCGCGGTTACCAAATCGCCAAGGTGTTGCCATTCAAGCTCGCGGAGCGCGGCGATACCACCGTAATGCTCGAAGCACGATACGGGTTGGAGAACAATCAAGAGCGGTTCCGATTCATTTTTACAGTGAACCACCCTGGCAGCATGTTCTATAAAACGGCGGATCACACGACGCTGACTTTTGACGGAGAAAATGCTTCTGCGACGCTAAAGAGTTTGGAGCCATTGAAGTTTGAGGTGAATTCCTTGGAATACCACTTTGTCTTTACCGCAGGGGATTTAGGGTATGAGGACAACGACATCAGTTTGCAGCGAATGGGGGGCATTCATTCCATTACCATTCACCAATTGCCTGAGATGGACATGGTCTTTGAGTTGGAAGCAGAGCAATATGTGTTCTTGAAGGACCTGCAGAATTCCTTGCGCGTTGCGTATCGTAAAGGCGATACAACAGGAGGGTCTGCGGTTCGAGGGAGCTTTGGAAATGAAAAATCCAGCAGGAACACTAATACCAAGGTCTCTAGGGGAAATCGTTAAGGTTCCTGTCCTAAGGTTTTCAGTGCGGGCAGAGCGATGCCTTGAAAGTTGAACAGCGCCTGGTTTTCATAAGGGCTGCCATCGGTCGCCTCGGGACCCTTGTAAGCCACGAGCTCTCCGCCCCAATACACTAACCCCGTGCCCAATGAATCTGTAATGGCACGTAAATCCGCCATGAAATCCGCTTGACCTTCAGGAGTAGCCGGGTAGTCCGGATGTAAATCTGAGGTGCTGCCGATGTGGTTGTTGGTCCAGTCGTTCCAACCCAAGGTGAATGCATAGGAGGTTTCTACGATGGAGACGGGGCGTTGGAAGGAATCGACCAAACTAAAACACGTTTCAGATAAGGTGGACAAGCTCGTGCCGTGCCATTTCGGGTAGTAGGACAGCCCGATCCAATCGTAATTCAAGGAATCGACGGTAGCGTAGAAGTTCATGGCATTGTCGTAACCGGCGTAGTGCAGGATGGTCGTTACCGAAGAATCTGCGGCCTTGGCGCCTTCAATTCCAGCGGCTAGGAGGGTCTGGAAATTTCCATTGCCGTTGCGCATGCCAAAAGGGTGCATAAAGCCGTGGTTGATTTCATTGCCTATTTGCACATATTCCGGTTGCAGGGTGGCTACCACGTGTTGGGTGAAGGTGCGAACACTATCGGCAAGTTCACTCATGCTGAGGTTTTCCCATTGCTCAGGGACAGATTGAGCGCCAGGATCGGCCCAAGTGTTGCTGTAGTGGAAGGTGAGCATCGTCTGGAATCCAAGGGTTTTAAGTCTCTGAACATAGGGGACCAATTCCTCTAAAGACCCATCCCCAGTGGGGTTGTTCCAGACTTTTAACCGGATCAGATTGAGGCCGTTGTTTCTCAAGATTTCTAGCGCATCTGCTGGGTTGCCGTCGGCGTCCTTAAACTCGTAGTTATACGCTTCGATTTTCGGAAGCTGACTAAAATCTGTGCCGCGGAGGGGGTGATTACTCGGGGTGGGTGCGGGCTGCTCGGGAGTAGTGCAAGCCATGAGCAAGCACAGTAATGAACCAATTCCAAGAATGCGGTGTTTCATAGGGAAAAGATACACAATGTTTGGATTGTTCAAGAAGAAGACGGAGCGCGAGAAATTGGAAGCAGAATACGATGCCCTAATCAAAAAGAGTTATGAGCTGAGTCACAGCAACCGTGCAGAAAGCGATAAACTCCAAGCCAAGGCGCAAGACGTCCTCCAGCAGTTAGAAAGTCTAGAAGATTAAGCTTCGCCATGCGCAGCACCAATGGGGCGCAACCAACGCTTTTCCGCGTAGAATGTGCCAAAGGGTAGCAATGACGCAGCGAGGAAGATGAAAAACTCCTTCCAACTCACCTTATAGTTCAGCTTGAATTCGATGAGCGCGAAGAGATAGAGTACGGTGAGTACTCCGTGCAACATTCCAAACACCTTGTTCGGCGTAGGCATGTCCGCCAAGTATTTCAACGGCATGGAAATGAAAAGGAGTACGAGGAATGAGCTGCCTTCGAAGAAAGCCACCCATTTAAATCTGGAATAGGGGGTCTTAAGCATTGTTAGAGTGCTGTTTCAAAAACTTTATGGCCTCTTCGTTGAACACCTCAGGTTGTTCAACGTTCACGACGTGTCCGCAATTTTCGATGACGTGCAGTAGAGCGCTCTGGTGAAAGGCAACAATTTTTCTAATGCTAGGTAGGAACATGTGGTCCTCACTGCCCATGATATAGAGTGTAGGGACTTTACTGTCGTTAAATCTGAAGTACTTGAGTAGCGGATTTACTTCTGCGACCAAGGTAAACCAACGCTTAAATTCTCTTTGGTAGAGCTTTCTTGCTTCAAGGATGAACAGGTTCCTAGCCTCTCGATGGGTTTTTTTTGGCATGATGACCCAAGCAAAAAATCGGTATAAAACCATATAGGGCAACACACTTTTTAGGGCTGCGCCTGTGCGCATTAATACTTGTCCCCGCTTGTTGAGCTTCATGACTGCGCCGCCCATGATCATGCTCAAGGTGCGGTGGGGGTAGCGCTCAGTAATTTCGCGGATGATAATAGTACCTAACGAGATGCCTACCCAATGGGTGCGTTGGATCTTAAGGTGGTCCAAGACTTCCAGTACCTCGTCTCCGATAGTGGAGAAATTGTAATTTTTCAACTTCTCGTAAAACGGTGCCTTGCTTTTGCCATGGCCGCGTAAATCGACTAGTAGCACATTGAAACTTTTACGGAAAGCACGTAATTGCTTATACCAGATGGTGCTAGATCCTCCCGCCCCGTGAACGAAGGTAACCCAAGGAAGGTCGGGGTGAGTCATATGTGTGCTGTAGCTGAGCATGGTACAAATAAAGGAAAACTCATTAACAAATTGGACCCTAAAAAGGTTGCGTCGCTAAGAGTTATCCATTAGATTGTGGGTAACTACACTACATCAAAAAAACTATGGACTACAGCCCACTTCGCAACTTCAAATACGACGTGCCCAGCGCCGTCGTGGTATTCTTAGTCGCCCTGCCTCTCTGTTTAGGAATTGCATTAGCCTCTGGCGCACCGTTATTTTCAGGACTTATCGCCGGTATTGTCGGTGGATTAATTGTTGCACCGCTCAGTGGTAGCCCACTGGGTGTGAGTGGACCGGCTGCCGGTTTGGCGGTCATCGTATATGGTGCCATTGAAGAACTAGGTGCTTATCCTACCTTCTTGGCGGCAGTGGTTGTAGCCGGGATTGTACAGATGATTTTGGGCGCATTGCGTGCCGGGGTCATTGGCTATTACTTCCCGTCCTCAGTCATTAAAGGAATGCTATCGGGTATCGGTATCATCATTTTCCTTAAGCAGATTCCACACGCGGTCGGCTATGATGCCGATCCAGAAGGAGATCTTCATTTCGTTCAGCCCGACGGTCATAACACGTTCTCTGAGTTGAAATGGATGCTGGAAGCATTGAACCCTACGGCGACGCTTATTGCAGCCCTAGGCTTGGCCATTTTGATTTTATGGGAGCGTCCCTTCATGAAGAAATTGAGCTTTACGACGATCATTCAAGGACCATTGGTTACGGTAGTCATGGGGATATTAATTGCGATGAACACTGCCACCATTGAAGGATGGATGTTGTCTGCGGATCACATGGTGGCCATTCCCGTAACGGAGGGATTAAGCGGCTTCATGGGCCAATTCACTACTCCAGATATGACCGCTTTTGCGAATCCAGCCATCTACACCATCGGTATTACCATGGCGGTGGTGGCTTCGCTGGAAACACTGCTGTGTGTGGAAGCGACGGATAAATTGGACCCATTTAAACGTGTAACCCCTACCAACAAAGAGCTTTGGGCACAAGGCTTTGGTAATGTTGTCAGTGGTTTTATTGGTGGATTGCCTATTACTCAAGTGATTGTTCGTTCTTCTGCAAATATTCAGAGCGGTGGTCGCACGAAGGCTTCTGCCTTTATCCACGGTGCCTTATTGTTGATCTGCGCCTATGCCATTCCAAAGGTGTTGAACATGATTCCGTTGGCCGCTCTTGCAGCCATTCTCTTGATTGTCGGATGGAAGCTGGCCAAGCCGGCCTTATTTATCGCCATGTGGAAGAAAGGGCAGAGTGAGTTTATTCCGTTTACTGTAACTGTGGTAGGTATTGTACTTACCGACCTTTTGACCGGTATCGCTTTGGGATTGGTAGTAGCTGTCGTATATATCCTTTGGGACAACTTCAAACTACCGTACAAGTTTGACATTGCGAATTACAAAGCGGGTGAGCCCATACGAATTGAGTTTAGTGAAAGTGTGAGCTTCTTGAACAAGGCGAGTATTCAGCGCACCTTGAACACACTTCCAGACGGCGCCAGTGTAGTGCTTGATGCGCGTAACTCATTGCGCATCCATCCCGATGTGGTGGAGATCGTGGAGGAGTTCCAGGTGAATGCTGCCACTCGAGATATTTCAGTGCAGTGTTTAGGCTTTGATGCAACCGTCTCAGAAACTCCCGTGGAAGATTTCGACGAGCACGTGCTGAACAAGCCCAAGGTTAAATTAACCGGGGTGAAAAAGCTCTTCCAAGGAAAATAATATGAAACATTGCATTGTGGTATGGGCCTTCTTACTCTTGGGTGGGAATGCCCATGCCCAACAGCAATGGTCTATAGAGCTCGGGTATCTTAGGGCTTTTCATAAAGATTTAGGGGTTACCCAACAGGATTGGATTTTGGTGGACGGTACATGGACAGATCCGGCGAACCTTCCCGGCCAGAGTACCTACGCCTTTACCTTTCGCGATACCAGCTGGTTCTATGGGTTTAACCACGATTTGCCGCTCTTTACGACTCGTATCCCCTTGTCGGTATCGAAGAACGAGCAATGGGAGTTGGATATCATTCAGAGCGTTATGTGGAATTCTTGGCGCCAGATTGCCTTTATGGCCGGATTAGATTTCAGATTTCATCCCCATGAAAGAATAAGTGTAGGCCTTCAAGGAGGATTGCTTAGTGGCTATCACGACGTCAATGATTTACTCAACCCAACCTTGGAACCTTTGGAAGGCGAAGGGGGAGGAACGCTGCTCGGTGCGAATGCCACGGCAGATGTGTATCTCTCGGAGCACTGGGCCGTGAGGGTGAGCTACAACCCACTGGTAACAGGCCTTGGCCTTTTTTATAAAATTTCGCCAAAGGAATAAGGGCATCTGAAAAATAGTCCTTTAATTTGTGGCGTCCTTTGACATTTGAGGTATCCAGAAAGGTGGAGGGAAAGGCCCGATGAAACCTTAGCAACCCTTGGTCGTCCAAGAAGGTGCTAATTCCTCTTCGCACATTGCGGAGGTAGATACGAAACTCAGTATTCTGTTTTTCTTTCTGTCGTTCTGGTACTTCAACTAAAATTGATGAAGTATGAAAATTTCTTTGGAACGAATTGACGACGCCTTCGGCTTTAAAGCCACCGCAGGCCAGCATGAAATGATTTTAGATACTGCCGAAGAGTTCGGTGGTCACGATCAAGGATTTCGCCCTATGCAGCTGATGTTAATCTCATTAGCCGGTTGTAGCGCTATTGATATCGTACACATCTTAAAGAAGGGCAAGCATGCCATCCGTGATTACAAGGCTGAGGTCACTGCTTCGCGACGCGAAACCTTGCCCAAGATTTTCTCTAAGATTGAAATGACCATCACGGTGGATACTGATGCTTCTGACAAGGTCTTAGAACGAGCGGCCCAGTTGACTCGAGAAAAATATTGCAGCGCCTACGCTGTACTTGAAGCCTCAGGCCCGGTAGAACTCATTTTAAAACGTGCCTAATGGAAGGGAAAGGATTTGAAACCAGGGCCATAAGAACCCAGATCGAGCAGAGCCAGCACCGCGAACACAGTGCACCGTTGTTCTTAACCTCGAGCTTCACCTTTGACGATGCTGAAATGGGAGCGGCCCTTTTCGCAGGGGAGCAGCAGGGCAATCTCTACAGTAGATTTTCTAATCCCAACACCGATGAGTTTGCACGAAAGCTAGCCACCTTAGAAGGTGCTGAGGCCGGAGTGGCCACGGCTTCTGGGATGAATGCGGTGTTCACCACCTTTGCGGCCTTGCTGCAAGCAGGAGATCACATCATTGCCGCTCGTGCCATTTTTGGGAACAGCACCTATATCTTGAATGAAATCCTTCCGAAATGGGGCATCACCTGCACCTTCGTGGATGCTAGGAACCCCGCGGAATGGGAGGCGGCAGTGCAGCCAAATTCAAAGCTAGTATTCTTTGAAACTCCCACAAACCCTACGCTTGACCTCATTGACTTAGCCTTTATTGGCCAATTATGTCAAAAGCACAACCTCATTTACACAGTGGACAATTGCTTCGCCACACCTTATTTGCAACGACCTAGCGAGTTTGGAGCGGATCTGATCATTCACAGCGCGACAAAGTGGATCGACGGTCAGGGCCGAGTGCTGGGTGGGGCCATTGTAGGCAAGGCACAATATGTCGATGCTTGTTATGGTTTTATTCGTCGTACAGGACCGTCCATGTCGCCGTTCAACGCATGGGTGTTGAGTAAGAGCTTAGAAACCTTGGCGGTTCGTATGGACCGTCATTGCAGCAATGCCTTGGCCTTTGCGCAGGCATTAGAAACACATCCAGATGTGGAGCGCGTGATCTATCCTGGATTGCCATCACATCCTCAATACGCCCTTGCACAAGCGCAGATGGACGCCGGTGGCGGGATGGTGAGTGTGGTGGACAAAGGGGGCACCGAGCGCGGACGAACCATTTTAAACGGATTGAAGATATTCTCCTTGACCGCGAATTTGGGCGATGCTCGAAGTATTGCCACGCATCCTGCGTCTACTACCCATTCTAAGACGGCGAAGGACGTGCGTGAGGCGGTAGGGATTACAGACGGACTGCTTCGATTTAGTATCGGTTTGGAAACCGTTGCGGATTTGATTGAAGATTTTAACCAAGCGTGTCGATGAAAGCACACCAGTTAGATATTCCTACACTTTCTCTTGAGCGTGGCGGCAACCTAAATGATGTGGTGCTTCATTACCGAATCAAGGGAGACCTATTCAAAGAGCCTGTGGTGTGGGTGTTTCATGCTTTGACGGCCAATGACGATCCGACGGAGTGGTGGCCTGGTTTGTTCGGCCCAAAAGGGTTGTACGGCGAGGGATATGCTGTAGTATGTGCGAATGTATTGGGATCGCCCTACGGTTCGAGCAGTCCGGGAAACCACGCTTTAGGGGGGCAAGATTTCCCCATTTTGACGGTGCGAGATACGGTAAGTGCCCAATTATTATTGGCGCAACACCTCGGCCTGAACCACATCCACACGCTCATTGGCGGGAGTTTTGGAGGGTACCAGGCCTTGGAATTCGCCGTGGGCTTTGAAGGATCGGTGGACCATATGATTTTGTTGGCCACAGGTGCAGAGGAGATGCCATGGAACAAAGCCATTCACGAGGCCCAGCGATTGGCGATGGAGGCCGATGCTACGCTTTGGACTGGGGACGGTTCGAAGGGTTTGCAAGCGGCGCGCGGCATAGGGATGTTGAATTATAGAACAACGGCCCAATTCAATACTGCGCAGCAGGACTCCTTGGAGGAATTGGACCAATATCGTGCACCTTCTTATATCCGTTACCAGGGGGAGAAATTAGTGCGCCGATTCGATGCGCCGTCGTATTACAGGTTAACACAACAGCTCGATACTCATCACATTGGTCGGGGTCGAGGCGGTACTCAGCGCGCTTTGGCAAGCCTGCAGATCAACACCTTAGTGCTGGGTTTTGATAGCGATGTTTTGATCCCAATTACCGTGCAACAATCCTTAATAGACGCCTTGCCTAAAGGCCGTTTAAAGGTGCTCCAAAGCGCTTTCGGTCACGATGGCTTTTTGCTTGAATATAAACAGATTACAAAAGAAATATTAGAATTTTACCATGCGTAGAATCGTACAACTAACCCATGATATTTTCACGGATGAAAAGGCCGTTGCCCAAACCGTTGAACTTTTAAAAAAGCGCGACGGCGAGAACACCTTCATCCTCTTTCCACAGGCACATGTTGAGGCGTTGTTCGGTGCGTTGTCTTCCGTGCCTTTTGAACTGGAGGCACGCAGTTACGAGCGCGGTGAGGGCAAGGTGAAGGCGGCCCTTTGGGCAAAAGAATTGGGCGCCAGTGTCGTCGAGCAATGGACCCTTGTGAAGGGAGTCTACACGGCGGACCCTCGAATTGTGGAGCACGCTCAAATCATTGAGCGAATGAATTACCAAGAAGCACAGGAATTGGCCGCAGCGGGTATCGGCGTACTAGATCGCAAGGCCTTAGCCTTGTTAGAACAGCACGGAACAGAATTACATATCCGCAGTGTGTTTCACGCCCACGAGCATGTTGGGACGACCATTAATGCGCACGGCAGCGATCGCGGCGTGAAGGCCCTGAGCCACATCGCGAATGTAGCCTTAGTAAGCCTCACTGGCGTGGCGTTTCAAGGGGTCGCTGGGGTAGATGCGCGTGCCTTTAAAGTATTGGCGGAAGAGGGTATAAATGTCCGATTAGTCAGTCAAGCTTCCTCCGAACGCAGCTTAGGCCTGGTCGTCGATCAAGAGAAAGCCTCAAGGGCACAAACCGTCCTAGCGACAGCCTTTGCGCAGGAAGAAGCCACCGTTTCCATTACCGAGGGCCTTACGATCCTAAACATTATCGGACGACACAATTATGCGTTGGAGCGCGCTATTTATGCATTGCGTCGCAACAACATTTGGCTGCACTTGATTGCCAATAGTGTTGAAGGTCATCAGATTTCGTTGGTACTCAACGGGGGTGCGCAGAAGAAAGCACTAGACCTTGTACACAGCCAGCTCCTGGGTCAGCTAAAACAATTGAACGTCTTCTGTTTTGGGAAAGGATTGGTAGGCGGCACCTTCATCCGTCAGGTACTGGAAAGCAGTGCCCACGTCCGTGAGAAGCGCAAGCTGGACATCCGACTCATCGGTGTGGCAGATTCAAAACAATCGATTTTTACCCCTCAAGGCCTACCCGAAGATTGGCGCTCGTTGCTTTCAGAAAGTACCGAGGATAACGATCCACAGCGCATTGCTGAAGTGCTGGCGCAAAGTGGCTTGTCCAACCTGGTGGTCGTTGATAATACGGCTGAACAGTCTCTGACAGATTATTACCCGCTCTTCGTGGAGCGCGGTTGCGATTTAGTGGCCTCCAATAAAAAGGCCAATGCGCGGGACCAGCAGTACTATGACGACCTGCGAATCTTACTCGAACGCAAAGGCAAGTCCTTCAAGTATGAGACCAATGTGGGCGCTGGACTGCCGTTGGTAGATACCTTGTTGCAGCTGCACCACAGTCGCGACCGCATCACCCGTATTAAGGGAGTCTTTAGCGGTTCAATGAGTTTCCTTTTTAATACCTATAGCGAATCGGACCGTGCCTTTACTTCTGTATTGAATGAAGCGCAACTCAGCGGATATACTGAACCGGATCCACGCGAGGACCTCAATGGGATGGATGTGGCCCGCAAGCTGCTCATCCTCGCAAGGACGGTCGATGTCCGCGCCGAGCTGAGCGACGTAAGCATTCAAAATCTCATCCCTGCAGAATGTCAGGAGGATGTGCCGTACGATGCCTTCAAATCTCACTTCCCGACGTTGGATGCACACTATGGTACACTCAAACAAAAGTTAGCACCGGACCATGTCTTGCGCTATGTGGGAGACCTTGCCATCAGTGATGAGGGCAAAGCCACGTTGAGCGTCGCCCTTGTAGAAGTCCCTAAAGCTTCACCGCTGGGCGGCATTCAAGGGTCTGATAGTTTGTTTGAGATTTATACCGAAGGCTATGGCGATCATCCTATGGTCATTCAGGGGGCTGGCGCCGGAGCTGAAGTGACGGCCAGAGGGGTCTATAGTGATATCCTAAGGTTGGGGTAAAAAAATCCCGGGCGCGGAGCGCCCGGGAGTTCCTTTAAAATTTTGCTTGCAGGGTGAGCAGGAGCATTCGAGGGGCGAACGTTCGGTAACCCGCTGGACGTGCCGCCACTACATGCCTCGTATTGGTCAGGTTTTGTGCACTGAGCTTCAACGTGGTAGATGGACGCACGGGAATGCTGGCTGCTGCATTGATCACTAAGGCAGCGGGCAGGTCCCATTGATCGAGAGAAGCCGAGGATTTACGTGCTCCGAGTAGCTGTGATTGTAGGCTGAAGTTGATCGGCTTGAGTGCAACATCGTATCGCAGAGAGGCTTGACCTAGAGGTAGGTAGGGGAGCACATCTCCTTTTTCTACATTGCCCCATCCTTCAAATTCGCTTGAAAATGATTCCGTAAATACGGCTCTTGTCCAAGTACCGGTGAAGGTGAACTGGTGGCGGTGGAATTGATGAGAGAATTGGCCCTCTACTCCTGAAATCTGAGCGCTTCCACCATTGTATAGTTCTCCACTACCGCTACCTCCTGCACTGGCAGCATCAGAACCAAGTAATCGATCGTAGGCGCTGTGGAAGGCGACGAGTTGAAGGGGACGCTGGGTGTGCTCCAATCCAAATTCTGTGCTGATGCTAAGCTCGGGGAGGACACCTTCTTTGGAGCCTGCAGGAGTGAAGCCGCGGTGGATGCCGGCGAAAATATTCCACTGTTCGGTTTGCTTGTTAATGCTCATTCCGGGCAGAAAAACGAGGGTGCGGTTGGCTCGGGCGCTGGCGTTTATTCCTGTACGCTCAGGATCTGCAGCCCCGAAATCTTCGCGGGAGGCAAAGATGAGCTCACTGCGACCGCCAGCCTGCACTTTCCAGCTTCCGCGTGTCCAAGTCGTTCTATAATACCCGCTCGCCGCGCTCGTCGCATCGATGCGGTTGCCCGCGGCGCCTTCGGCGCCGCGATTTTGAAGCGCCATTTGCGCGCCAACTATGCTGTAGCTATCACTGTGCTGAAAACGATCCGCGTGGTCGTAGTGATAACGCAGGCCAGCTTCGTGTTTTAGGATGTTGCGCTCTAGGCGCTGGCTCCATTGGCCGCGCAGTTGAATCCCTTGGCTGATGTAATAACGGTTGTTGGCCTTTAAGGTGGCCAGGGCGGTATCCGTATGAAGTCCCTGTATGGCCAGGAATTCAACCGGATAGTCTGTGGGTTGTTGAAGCACATTGGCAATGCCTTGGCCGTTTACTTTATCGAGTTTGTACCAATTCCTATGCACATACTGACGGTAGAGATCGGCACGGAAGAAGCCTTGATTAAAGTTGAGGGTGTAGCCTAATCTATTCATCCATCGGTCCATGTCCATTTGGTCATTTGCCGAGGCCAAATAACGCATGGAAGGCTGGGTGAGGGCATGGTCGAGGGTCGTGCCCAGGTAGGTTTGCTGGGAATGTTCCCGAGTGGCTGCGGTCAACCAATGCAAGTGATGACGGTCCTTATCGTCGAGGTGGTGCACGACCTTAAAATATCCGTCTTGAAGTTTGAAACCTCCAGTGGTACTATTTAGGAGTTGACCAAAACCGTCGGCGCTGTGGTGGTAGGCGCCATATTGGATTTGTGTTTTTTTACCCCAGGCTTTTTGTCCCCGCCAATAGGCTTTCTGTTGTCCAAATGTGCCGCCACCCAAAAGAATTTCCTGTCCGTCGCCTTCTTGGGTAGGAGTGATAAAATTCAGTGCTCCTCCGGTGCTTTGGGGACCTGTAATGATTTGAGCAGCGCCTTTGAGGACTTCTATTTGTTCATACTTCCAAATCACAGGAGTATAATAGGCTTCAGGCGCGCTATAGGCTGCAGGAGCGGTGAGAACACCGTCTTCCATTAGGGTGATTCTTGAGGAGCGCAAGGTGCCGGTGCCACGGATACCTACGTTCATTCGAAGGCCCCAACCGTCTTCTTGTTGTGCATATACACCGGGCTGGTTTTGCAAGATGGTATTGGCATCACTCTGTTCGAACAACCTGAGTTCTTTTTGGGTGAGCACGACGGCGGACCCTGTGATGTGTTTGTTCGGGTCGTTCGCAGCTGCAGTAATGGTAATACTTTCAAGTTCTACCGGAGCTGGTAAGGTGGTGTCCGCGGGTACGGAGAAGAAAATGGAGAGGAGTAGGGGGTACACTATTTAGAATGATTTTAAATAACAGTACAAACGTATTATCTAGAATGATTCTAAACAAGGATAAATATCAGTTTTTCATTCGCATGTTATTCACAATCGTTTACTCATTGTGAGTAAGGCTCGAGGTTCAGTATCGTAAGTCTTTATTATCTTCAAATCGTGAAGAAACTCCAGGCCATCTTTATTTTGTTCCTTGCCTGTTATGGCAGTGCCTTAAACGCGCAATGCACTGTTACCGTGGGACAAGATTCCTTGACGGCTTGTGTCGGGGATACGATATTCCTGAGCGCATCCGGTTCAAATGAATATTTGTGGTCGCACGATGCCTCGTTGAGCTGTGATACTTGTGCGTCCCCATATATTATTTTATCGGATACCTCCACGTATGTGTTGGTAAAGGGAACGAGCCAAATCAGTCAAATGGCCACCAATGGTAATTTCTCCAGTGGAAATACGGGTTTTTTGACGGCCTACACCTACAATGCCACTTCTATTTGGAATGAAGGCACCTATGCGGTGGGGCCAAATCCTAGTGCCGTGCACCCAAACTTTGGAAGTTGGGGGGATCATACCACGGGTACCGGGAATTACATGTTAGTGAACGGATCGACTGGAGGGAATAAAATCCTTTGGCGCCAGATTGTGAGTTTTCCTCCTGGGGTCCAAGTGACCGTAAAATGGTGGATGCTGACCTTTGTGACCCCACCTGGATCTTTGCAATTAAAACTCGCTGGAACGAACATAGGAAATCCGGTCAGTACGCCAAACTCTACAGGATCTTGGTCTCAAGCCACGCGTACCTTCACAGTCCCTGCTTCTGGGAGTGCAACCATTAATTTGGTGACCACGAGTGCGGCATTATCGGGGAATGACTTTGGTATTGATGATATTTCCTACCACTACAATTGCGAATCCTACGACACGGTATGGATTGCCCCGAAGAGTGATGCTCAAATTCTCTTAGATTCTACCTCACTCTTTGCTTGTGATAGTTTATGCTTTAGCTTGGACAATGCCTTAGATTCCTTGGGGTTATTGAGCTACCAGTGGGTGTTGAGTGACGGTACAATAGATACCTCTTCGACCTTTACACATTGTTTGGTGGATTCGGGCAATTACAGCGGATACTTGATCACTTCTTCTAGTGAGGGATGTACAGATAGTGTGGCCTTGCCTTCTATGCGTGTGGGGTATACGAGAACATTGGACTCGTTAACCTTCTATGGAGAGGGGAGTGATGTAGAAAATGGGACTTGGGTCTTAGATCCAGATCAAAACAATGCATTGCATGTGTATTTCGAATCTCTTCCGACCTCGGGACCTGATGATAGCTTGTATGTTACTGTGAACAACATGTCTTGGATGGTAGCTTCGAGTGCACAAGGAGTGAGCATGGATCCTGTGTCTTTGGATCCAGAACCCCAAACCATTTGCGCCTACCTCTACACGGCGGACGGTTGTGTAGATTCTTTATGTCAAGAGGTGGCGTTCTATCCTACGATGACGGTACCAAATTTCTTTACGCCCAACGGAGATATGGTCAATGATCGTTTAGATATCCTTTCTGATAATGCGGATGAGTTGCATCAGCGCATTTATAATCGTTGGGGCCAATTAGTCTATGAATCCTACCTCCCAGACGAATCTTGGGACGGCACCTTTAATGGTGCGCCAGTGGCTGCAGGGGTATACTTCTTGGAGATTGAGGTGAGCAACGCCTACAGCCAAGAAAGGGAAATCGTCGTTCGGCACGCCGTGCACGTGATGCGATAAAAAAAATCCCGCACCTCATCGAGGCACGGGATCTCTAGGGGTGTTATTAACCTAGATCTAGAGGGTTATCGAATAATAACCTTCCTTCTGTAGTTCAAATCCAAAAACCAAGCCATTTGGAACGACCTGGTAGAATTCTGGCAGTGCAGCTGGATCTACACCAAATTTCTTCAGTGAAAGGCCACAAGCATACATCTCTACGCCACTTTCTTGGAGAATAGCCACTGCATCGGCCATTTTCTCTTCGTCAAGCAAATCTTGAACAGACTTGCCGCATACTACCACCTTGAAGGTGCCGTAGGCGGTGGAATCTGATGCCGCAAGATCCGCCGCGGCTTTCCCGACGGCTTTGAGCTGTTCTACATTGCGGTTGAGGATGAAGTAGTTGTTCTCTACTGTTTCCTCGACCACATCTTCGGTAGGGGCCGGAGCTTGGCAGCTGGCAAGTGCCAAGGCTGCGAGGCTAAAGGTGATGATGAATTTTTTCATGTGTACTATTAATGGAAATGGTAATCTGTTCCTGGTAATTGGCTCAATACATTATCTCCTAAATCTGCAGCAACCGCACGGCCGTCGCGAACTGGAGCAATGGTATCGAAGTGGGCCAAGTATTCTTCAATCAAATCGTGAACGGTGTAGTCCATAACTACCGTTTCAACGGTATTCGGCATACGACAAAGAGTGCTGATCGGCTCACCTTCACGGCGACAAGCCGACATCGTGTAGAGCTTATCGAGCTCCATAGGTTCGCCTTGAATCACTACTTCTTGCACGCGCTCGCCTTTAGGAGCATTCGCGTTAAAGGTCAACTGCATGCCTGAGAAACGCACTACCCATCCGCCGAAGCGTTCGTTCGGGTTTTCGGCAAATACGTTGTGCAATTCCTTTTCCAGCCAGTCTTTGATTTGCTGTCCGCTGGCTTTGCCTATTTTGACTTTTTCATTTACCGGCAGCATGTTCCATAGGTCGCCGCGCGTAATAGGGGCAACGCCGCTTTCACCAGGAACGATCGGAGGACTGAATCTAAATCCATTGCTCAAGGCGATATCAACGTCGTTTTTCCACATGGCCGCATCGGTGATGAAGTTGTCCATGGGGTTTTCTACCACGAAGTAGCGGTATAATGGGGTGGAAGTGTAGCCCAATACTTCATTGATTTCATCGCCGTAAGGGGCGATGGCTTCTTCAATGACTGCGGCAACTTCAGCATCTGCCTCATATACGGTAGGATCTACTTCAAGGAGTTCGTACTGCTCTGAAATGATTTTACCATCTTCAACTTCTAGTACCATCTTTCCAACGAATGAAGCGAAGGCCCCTGGCTCGGTAACTTTGGCATGGCCGGCTTGAAGCGGTTCGCGAATGCGCTCGTGGGTATCATTTCCTAAGACATAATCCACGCGCTCTAGGGCTGGGTTGTTGGCTAAATCAAACTGCTTGCTGATTCCGATGTGGGTAACCACGAACAGGATATCTACGCCTTCTTCGTCTTTGAGTTTATTGACTAATTGGCCCAAATTATCCAAAATGGGGTCAAAATCTAGCCCTTCAGAAAAGGATGGGTTTTGGCGGATGGGCACCTCAGGGTCGTTGTAAGAGATGAATCCTAATCGAGCGCCGGCGATATCCTTGATCCAATATTGAGGGAAGATCGGAGCCTTGCCTTCTTCATCGTGGAACATGTTGGCCGTGATCACAGGAGTTTCGTAGCCCTTGAGGACCTTCATCATTTGTTCTTTACCGTAGACGACCTCCCAGTTTCCAGGAATGAGGAAGTCGAAGTCCATGGCCTTGACGATGGAACTGAATGCTTCACCCTTGGAGAGGGCCGCGACGGCTGAGCCTTGGATCAAATCACCACCGTCAAGGACGATGGTATTTGGGTTGGCGGCACGTTCTTGGTCGAACAAGGTTTTCATATTCGCGAGTCCGCCAAGGGTCTTGAAGCTGATTTCTTCATTCTCCCAGAACAATTCGCTGTGAGGGTATACCTGTCCGTGAATATCTGCGGTTTGTAGGATGGTGATTTTTTGCGGTCCTTCAGGAGCGCTATCGCCCATCTGGCACGACCCGAACATTAGTCCGGTCGCTGCTATTCCGCTTAGAATCCAATTCTTCTGCATGGTCATAAATTTTTGTGTTGGTCGCTCCCGCATCTTTTCTTGGGAGGGCAGTAGCCCCGAAGATAAATGACTAATTCCGAAAAGGTTGTGACTTCACTCACACTTGGGGTTTATCTGCCCAATAGTTTGCGCAGTCGTCGAGCGGTATTAGAGCGCTTCGCCCAGTAGGGATGGGCCTTCACATTTAAAGTATGAATGGCTTGTAGACGTTCCTCGAAAGTAGGCCCTTGTTGCTCTAGCCAAAGTTGTAGATAGGGAACCCACCAATCTTTCGTGCTCCAGTAGTGTGCGATAAAAGGTTGGGCTTCTTGAAGTAATAGGTCTTTATTCAGGGCAAGGCTGAAGGCCAATTGTTCGAGGAGTCTTACCGGAGCGGAGGTTTCTAAGTAGCTATCACAAAGTGCAATGGCGTGCTCAATGGACTCGCTGTGACCGGGAGGGAGGGCAATGACCCCTGCGTTAAACATCATGCTTTGCGCGGTTGTGGTGATGCCCTGGAATGTTTTTTGGTCCAATTCCCGCAGTGTTCTCCGTTCGGTTTTGGTATTCAGTGAACCCAATGCTCCTTCGTTTAGGTGCATCATTGGCGTAGATAATTGGGCCTGTAAACCGGGGAGATCCAACGCCAAGGTATCGGCATCGAGGTAGAGTATGGGGTCGTTGGGATACAATGCGCAGATATCTGCAAGGACTTGCATTTTAATGCGCCAAAAGAATCCCTTAGGTCCCTGCCAATGCATGAGTTGTTCTGGGGTGAGGATATGTTGAATTATGGGCCAATTCTGGCCTACACTGCCATCATCCGTATAGAGGTGAATCCGACTGTTCGGCGCCCCTTTCTTGCAGAGCAAGATGGAGGTCTCGAGTTGTACGAGAAGCTCAGCAGTGGGGGTGGTACAGAAATAGACGATGTGCATGGTCCGAATTTAGGGCAAAAAAAAGCCACCCGGGCGGGTGGCTTTCAAGATTCTTATCGAGAAGATTTTATGAATTCGCAGCGCTGTTGTGGTATTCTTCTACCAAACGCATGGTGCCCTTCACAAGATCCTTAGACTCTAGAAGCACATTGAAGTACAATGTGGTGTTCTTAGGACTCACCTCTTCTTTTCTAGTTCTTGCAATTTGTGCATCAATCTTATCTGAGATAAGTGCGATCATTTCTGTCTCACGCTCTAGACAAGCGCTAAGATCACCGAATGATTGAGATTTGAATGCAGTTTCAACATCAACCAAGAGCTTGCTGAGTGAAGCTTCGATTTCACGCAAATCTTCAATTTGTCCTTTGCTCAATGGCTTGTGGTTATTGTCGATGTGTTTGAAACTTTTCTTAGCGATGAAGTCCAGAGATTGAACCATATCAGTCATGTTGGCGAGGACCATGATGTAGAAATTGGACCCGCGAACACTTGTATCGTCAAGATTCTTAATGAAGTAGAACAAGTGATTTCTCAATGTTTCAACTTCGTCTTCGAATTTCGTGACACGCTTGCGCATTTTCTTCAATGCACTGGCATCTTGGTTTGAGAGGCCTTCAACAACACCTTGGTAAATGCGTGAAGTGCGGTACATGGATTTCGCTACGTTATCGGCGCTTTCGTCAATAATGCCTTGAACCGTTTTACTCGCAGATTTCTTCAAGCTCGTGTGATCCACCTGAGCATTTGACTTCTTTTTATGGCTTAAGTAATTGCGAACGACAAGAACTGCCGCAAGCAAAAGTAGAATAGCCACAGCTGCTCCTTTGCCCATGTAAATGATGTAAGTCAACGTACCTGCAAATACAAAGGCAATGAAAGCTGTAAAGAACCAACCTCCAATCACATTGAGAACACCTGCTACACGGTATACAGCACTTTCTCTACCCCATGCTTTATCTGCCAATGAAGTACCCATGGCTACCATGAAGGTTACGTATGTAGTGGAAAGAGGAAGCTTCATGCTGGTTGCGAT
>JAURAE010000079.1 GCA_030829675.1 Schleiferiaceae bacterium | reverse complement strand
CGCGATGAGCTCTTATGCCCGCGTCAAATCCTTCAGATTGTAGCTTCTTCAAATATTCCTTAGCAGCCGATACATCCGAATAACTGCCAAAGACAATTTGAAATTCTACACCCTCATAATATTCCTTAACCCTAGGGGCAACATCGGGATTTGAATCGTTAAGTTTTTGGGTATCAGTAGCTGATGCATTCACATTGTTTACATGGAGGCCTGATGAGTCCTTAGTTTTTGCAATACTGTCACTTTCAAACAATATCGTGGAAGAATTTTCAACTCTTAATTCCACTCCCGCAGGTTCAACCGTTTCTAATTCATTAACGACATATAAACTCTCCTTATATGTTGATTCGTGAGATGTAATTGCATGAATACTATCACTATTATCTAGCACATGACTAGCAAAATCAACTTTCTTGTCTTGAACATTTATGGAATCTATAACCCTGTTCTCATAAGATGCAGAATCAACCTCAACGAATACTTTAGCAGAGTCCGCCCGAGGTAAACTTATAATTGGATGCATCTCCCTAAGAATGAATTCGTCAGCCCTCCCACTATCAAGAATTAAAAATTGACCTTGTCTATTCTCGATTGCGACTTTGTGTTGTCTTCGTACATCTCCGAACGTAATCTGTTTGGCACTCAACGACAACTTCAATATTTCATTCAATCTGTCTAATTGGGTATGTACCGCAGAACTATCGCCAAAAAGCACAAATGATAGATTATACGAACTATCTGATTGAAGCATTGCGTTAGAACCAAAGCCTTCTCTATTCGCTAGGTCCCGGAATTCTAACACTTCATCCCAATTTTTAAAATCCCCAGCACAAGCCACATGATGTGCGGCGGTGAAAACACTGACGGAATCAATTGAACAAGTATCCTGGCCTATTGCCAAGCTTATTGCGAAAGCAACTTCGAGCAACATCTTTATTTCCCTAAAAACCCTCTAACAGAAACTTCCGTAGTCTCTTCTTTTGGTTTCGAATCTGCCGCCCAAAGCGACATATATTCATCTGCTGTTTTGGGATCTTTACAAACGTTTTTAGCCCTACGTAGGAGCATGCTATATCTTTCAATGTCCTCCTTGTTTGGACTTGTAAAGAACGTTCTAAGCTTCTTGTTACTGGAATCTAAAATTAAATAGAAGGTGTCCGCTTTCTGATAGGTCAGATTGTAGTCGTCAGAACTTTTGTAAAATTCCATTGGCACAGGCTGTTGGGTGTCCTTGTGAATTCTTGCGTTCCTTTTCAGGTTGTAGGCAAGTACAATACAGTTGTCTTGAATATTCTGATGAATTTCATACGGATCCTGCTTAAGAACTGATTTGACTTCTTGATAGGTCATGCCCGGTCTTAAATGATAGGCATCAGACAACAAAATATAATAATCGTCTACCATATATGAGGTTGGAGCAGTGTCAACTACAACTACTGTTTCAGTGGTTGTACATGATATCGCAACCAAAGCAAGAAGACTTAAATAGCTATATTTTTTCATGAGTTTTCTTTTTTAAGTTTCACATCGATAGAGTGAAGATCTATTTCCATACCTGATTTCTCAAGCATTGTACACCAATCGCACTCCTCTTCAATCGGAGTAACTTCTTTTGGTTTACATTCTTCTAAAAACCCTTTAGGAACATTATTAAACAACGGAGGATATTTTTCAATCCAAGATTGAATTAAATCACAACGATCCATGGCAATCCAATACTGCCATAACTCTTTACTTGGCAGACAGGGAGGACAAGTAAGTTGCTCGACTTCAGAATCATACTCTGCTTTAACATAACCACAACTGCAATATTCACAGGAACCATCATCCTCATCTGCTTCTGGATTGAAATTTAGACTCAGCGGGTCGGTACATCCAAGAATAGGCGGCACAGGAGGTGGAGGAGGCATTACAGGCGCGGCCGGATTACATTGTTCTGCTAGAAGTGCGTCGTAATTTAACAACTCATATGTAGTTTTCTCTAATGACTCTACAACGAATGCCTCGAGAGCGCCATTTCTATAGTAAACCGCAACTTCATCCATTTCGTCGTAAAATGGCTCACCGTCATCAATTTGTTGTGAAGTTCCAGGATTATTGTTTCTAGAAGGATGTCTTCGTTTCGTTTTAGCGTATTTGAAAATATGTATTTCACATTCATTTTCTTGGTTATATAGAATATCAAATGGATAAACACCTAAGCTATTCAACACCTCTTCTTTTGTCATCCCAGACTTCAATTCCACGAGACGGTCAACTGTTGTAAACTCAGGCTCAATACGCTCATATGTCCTTATGGTTTGGGCAGGCAGCTGTATGCCAATAAGAACAAGACAAACCAAAAGTAGCTTATAATAATGATTCATATTTTTTATGGTTTTATTCTATCGTAAAATAGAGATAATTTCTAAACAATCACTGTGTCATATGAGACCTTGGCTTTGTTTTTTAAGCGATGCTTTTAATTGAATTGAATATTCAAGACCCATTAAGCCTTAACTTCGGAGAAAATCCAAAACTATTCATCCTTATGCGCCGCATTTTATTCCTATTGGCTTTCATGTTTAGCACTTTGCTATCCGCTAGTCACCTCATCACTGGTGATTTCACCTTTGAACACCAAAGTACAGGAGCTAATACAAGTACTTACAAAGTAACTCTACACCTTTATCGTGACCTTAACGGAATCACCCTTCCTTCTAGCCCTACGGTATATTACAAGAAACTCAGCCAATCTTCAGCAACCTCTTTGGCCCTCACCCAAAACAGCAGCAACTCCTACAATTTGGCCAGTAACTGTGGGTCAAACTATGGCGTCGGCGTCGTGACCTACGAGGGCACCGTAACCCTTGACAACAACAGCGGCTACGACTTCTACTACACGACCTGTTGTCGTCCTTCCGGCATCACGAACTTGGCCAACCCCTCTTCGCAGTCCGTCTACATTTCATCTGTGCTCGTCACCGGGAAACCGGCCATCCGCTCGTACAACAATAGCCCTGCAATCCAGCCTGGTATCGCAACTGCTTATGTGAACACGAACTTCCCCTTTGAAATTTGCCAGGCCGACCAAGACGGAGATAGCCTTTCGTTCCAAATCGTTCCTGCCAAAAGCGCAGCGACCACCAACATCGCCTACGCCACCGGTTACAGCAACTCGGCACCCCTAGGAAACAGCAGCATGGTCAGTATCGACTCCACCAACCGCATGTTGATCGTCAACTCATCCATGCAGCAAAACTCCATCGTAAACGTAAAAATCGTAGAGTGGTCGAAGGATACCACTGGCACCTTCAAAATCATGGGAATCACAGAGCGTGAGATCCTTGTAAACATCGTCGCAGCTCCAGCTACTACACCCTCTAACGTTAGCGCAACCAGCGCTGTGGCAAGCTACGGCACGAAAGACGTGTTGGTGACTACTGCCGATGCGGTCTTCCCGACCAGCGCAAACTTCGACGGGGTCCAAGTACAACTCTTCGACGGCAACGGCAATGCAAACACGGTCACCGGAAGCACGGTAATGAGCAGCAGCTACCAAGCCTTCGCCTTCCACACGGCCGACACCTTGCAGCCTGGCCCGTACACTATGATTTTCGCGGAGAACGTGACGGATTCGATGGCCATCAGCGGCTACTGTGGCATGCGCCTCATCGACACCGTTTCCTTCTTCGTAGCACCACCTCCTCCGGTATTGATCGGTCCTACAGATTCGATCTACGGTGCGAATGCGACCTACAATGTTTTGAACTACCAATGGCTCGACAGCGCTTCGTTCTCAATTACGAACGGGACAGTGGTTACTTGGCTACCGGATTATTCTCAGTTCGATATCGCCTGGGGTCCTGCCAACGCCACCGGAACCTTTACCCTCATCGGATACGCAAACGGCGGCTCTGATACCGCCACCGTGACCGTAGAAGTGAACGGCATCGGCATCATCGAATGCTTCGGCGACCTCGTTCTGTACCCAAATCCGGCACGCGATCTCATCCACATCACCGGCGCCCTAGAAGGCACTAGCTATACCCTCTCCGATCATAGCGGTCGCGTGATGGACCAAGGCCTGCTCGACGGCGGACGACTCCCTGTGGCGCACCTGCCGAACGGAACCTACGTCTTGGTGCTCGACGGCTCCACGCCTTGGATTCAGCGCATTCAAATCCTGCATTAAGGCCGTTTGTAAAACGTGATAAATGTTCGGGTTCACGCGCGCCTCACATCGTAACTTTACGGTGTGAAAGCAACGCTTTTATCCTAAATCAGATCGTATGAAAGTTTTAGTTCCCACCGATTTTAGTGCCACCGCCGCCAGCGGATTACACTACGCTATTAGTTTTGTGACCAATTACGGCAACGGACACATCCACGTGCTCCACACCGTCGAAAAAGAGGCCGACCTCGCCGCTGCACAAACCCAGCTCGACACCTTCTGCACCATCGACGCCCCCGCCGGCATCACCATCACCCACAACATCACCGTGGGGGATTACAACGAAGCCATAGGCCAAGAAGCCGAAGCCCAACAATGTGCCCTGATCATCATGGCTACCAAAGGCGCCACCGGCATCCAAAAACTCGTCGGCTCGCATGCGATGAAAGTGGTGAGCAGCAGCAATATCGCACACATCATCACCCAGCGTGAAGTCTACGACGACGAGGTCCTTGACCGCATCGCCGTGCCCATCACCCTAGAGCGTGAAGACAAGAAAATCCTGAGCACCGTAGCCGCCATCGCCAAACCTCTAGGCGCCGCAGTCCTGCTCATCTATGAAGACAATAGCGACGAGTTCCTCGGCGCCACCATCGCTCGCAACCTAAACTTTGCCAAGAGCTACCTCCGCAACAGCGGCATAGAAACCCAAGCTATCGACGTGGGCCATGACCTAAGCTATGATGAAGCCATCATCAAATACGCGGCCGCACACCAATGCGACCTCATCGCCACAGTCAACCACCACAACGACGGCATCCTCAACCTCTTCGGAGCAAACTTCGACCAAAACCTGCTCGAAAACAGCGCACACATCCCCATCCTCACGGTGGATGCCCGCAACCACGAGCACGTCAACGATATCTTTATGACAACGAGATAACCCGGGACACACTCTCGACGCACTTGAACCGAGCTCGCACCCCTGGCCTTGGAAGATTAAAGGTTATAACGCGACCCCTAGCTGCAAAGCTGGGGGTTTTTATTTACAAAAAATCCCGACAAGCCTGGGCCTGCCGGGATTTCATCAGGCGAATTGGGCCCTTATAATTCCCTGTTCAAAAAACCAACTTCTCCACATTATTTGGAAACGTGATCTGGGTCCAATTAAGTTGATAGGAGATCAATTTATTAACCCTTAATCCTTTTCAAATGAAGAAAATTTGGATCGTGGCTGCGGCCACAAGTTTAGCGTTCTCAGTGAGCGCACAAGATTCCGGAGTAGAAACTCAAGCAATCGGTGTAGTCATTGATGCACACGCCATAGTTGATGTCGTAGACGATGAAATAGTCTTTGACTTTTCGGCTGATGATCCTGCCGAAGCAGGTGATCCTTTTGTTTTAGGATCTAACAAAAATCAAACCACCTATCTAAACTACAGCCTCATGCTAAGTAACGGAGGAATTGACGATGGGATGATTTCAGTCCGTATCAATGACATGAATGAGGGCATGCACATGACGTTGTTAGCTGATAGC
>JAURAE010000078.1 GCA_030829675.1 Schleiferiaceae bacterium | reverse complement strand
AAGAGTGCCCATGATGTAAGTGAAGGTGGTTTGTTTGTAGCATTATTAGAAAAAGGAATGGCCTCAGGTCTAGGATTCGACATCACACTTCCGGCAGAGTTCCGAAAGGATGCTATTCTCTTTGGTGAAAGTCAAAGCCGTATCGTGGTGACGGTAAGTGAAGATGATAAAGATGCTTTCATCGATTTGATGATGCTGAACGGATGTGATTTCGATTTGTTGGGTCACGTCACTAAAGGCAGCATTCGTGTGGACGATGAAGACTGGGGCACTGTTGCTGAATACCAAGACATCTACGACAACGCATTGAGTGATATCCTCACCAAATAAAAATGCGGAATTAAAATTCAGGACGGCTTCTACGAGAGTAGAGGCCGTTTTTGTTTCTAACCAAAATAAAACGAGGCCAAGCGGAAAGCGTTGGCGTGCGCTTCTATAATGGTCTTGATTTCGGGACTGTAGCCCCCGCCCATCACAGCGACGACCGGTGCAAGATGCTCTTTGCAGTATTCAAAAACGAGTTCGTCCCTGCGTTTGCAACCTTGTAAGGTGAGTCCCATGCGGCCGAGTTTGTCGCCTTGCAATACATCCACGCCGCTTTGGAAGAACACGAATTCGGGTTGTACGGTGTTGAAGAGATTCTCTAAGGCTTCTTCCAAAGAGCTGAGGTAGATCTCGTCTCCAGTGAAATCTTCTAAAGGAATGTCTAGGTCGGAGGTTTCCTTGTGGTAGGGGTAGTTTTTGGCGCCGTGCATGGAAAAGGTATGGATGCGTGGGTCGCCTTGGGCAAGAACAGCGGTGCCGTTGCCTTGATGAACATCTAGGTCAATGACGAGGATGCGTTCGAGGCCGTGAAAGTCGATGAGGTGGTGGGCACCGATGATGATGTCATTGAGGATGCAAAATCCTTCGCCGCGGTCATAGTAGGCATGGTGTGTGCCGCCGGCAACATTGAGTCCAGCACTTTCGTGGGTGAGGGCGTGAACGGCAAGGTCCACGGTGCCTTGACAGATGGTACGCTCGCGGTCGATCAATTGTTGGGATAGGGGGAAGCCAATTTTTCGCTGCGCTTTGCCCGGCAAAGTCAAGTCCTTGAGTTGCTGCCAATATTCGGCGCTATGGGTGCGCAGAATACGTCCTTCCGGGAGGAGGGTAGGATGGATGATTTGGTCCTTAGTGAGGGTGCCTTCGTACAACAGCTGCTCGGGGAGCAGGCTGTATTTCGCCATGGGAAACCTATGGTTGTCCGGTAAGGGATGATGATAAATGGGTGCCCAGGCGATTTTGATCATGCTACTGCCTCAACACAGCCCCTGCACGTTTGTTCAATTGGTCCACAATCTTCGAAACCATTTTGTCCACCGCCTTATCGTTGAGCGTTTTGTTGGCGTCTTGGAAGATCATTCCGATCGCGTAGCTCTTCTTGTCGCTCGGCAACTTATCCCCTTCGTATACATCGAACAGGAAGGTGTTTTGCAAGAGTCCGCGACCCGTTTGGGTGATGATTTCCTCCAGGTTTTGGTAGGATTCGTTTCGGTCGACCAATAGCGCCACATCGCGGCGTACGGATGGGAATTTGGGTAGGTTTTCGAAGAGTTTATTGCCTTGCTGCAAGACTAATTGGACACATTGTTCCCAATTCATCGAAGCATGAACCACGGCGCCTTTGCAATCGAAATGCTTCAATACCTTCGGATGTACCATGCCCAGGAATCCAACGGTGCTCTTGCCTGCCTTGATTTCCACGTACTCGCCGTAGAGGGAGTGGCTGCCAGTTTTAAAGGTGGCGCTCAGTCCCAATCTTTGAAGTAAGGCCTCCATCAATCCCTTCATCCAGAAGTAATCGTTGGCGTGGGCACCTTGATTCCAATAGTCCGTGGTGGTGTGGCCAGCGGCGAAAAGGTCGAGCTTGGTTTGTTCGTAAAACCCGCTGGCCCCTTTGCCGTATGTTTTTCCTCGCTCGAAAAATCTCAAGTTCGGTTGTTGGCGTTTCTGGTTGAAGCTGATGGCTTGCAAACCGCCAAAGAGCAGGTTGGCGCGCATCACATTGAGGTCGAGACTTAGTGGGTTCATCATCTCCACGAGGGAGTCCACGAGTTCGCCTTGAAGTTTTTCATAATCCTCGCCCTTGCTCAAGGAATTGTTCATGATTTCGAAGAAACCATTTCCGGTAAGCTGTTGAAGGACATTCTTTTCAAGTTTTTCAGGACGCGGGTCTAGTGGTGCTACGCTAATTTTCATTTGCGAAGGAACCTCTACCTTGTTGAATCCATAGATTCTCAAGATTTCCTCGGCGATATCTACATCACGGACTACGTCCACACGGTAGGTAGGGACTGCGACCTTCCAAGTATCACCATTGACCGCAAGGATTTTGAAGTCCAATTGTTTCAGGATCAAATCCACAGTATCTGCACTGAGTTCTAGTCCAATCAAAGACATGACTTTTTGGAAACTAAAGCTCACTTCTTCCCACGGGAATGAGGCAACACCTACGAGGTCCACGGGGCTGATTTCAGCACCTGCGAGTTCAGCCAACAGCGATAGGGCGTAAGCATGTGCTTGTGCCGTAATATTTGGGTCTACTCCGCGCTCGTAGCGGTAGCTGGCATCGGAATTGATGGCGTGACGTTTGGCGGTTTTTCTCACTCGTACGGCGTTGAAATAAGCGCCTTCGAGATAAACATTTTTAGTGTTTTGGCTTACCCCACTGGTCAATCCACCCAGTACGCCGGCAATACAAACGGGACCTTTGGCGTCGGCGATGATCATATCTGCAGGGTCCAAGGCGCGTTCAACCTCATCCAAAGTGGTGAGGGTTTCGCCGGCCTTTGCGGGACGTACGATCACGGCATTGCCTTGAAGTTGATCTGCATCAAAGGCGTGTAATGGATGACCGAAGGTGTGCATGACGTAGTTGGTGATGTCTACGACGTTATTTTTTGGGACTAGGCCGATGGCGGTCAAGCTGTTGCGTAACCACTCGGGGCTTTCCTGTACAGTTATGTTGGTGAGGTAGGCGCCGTAGTAGGCCGGACAGCCATCATCTTCCACCCTAAGGGTGATGGCGTTGGTGGCGTTGGTAGGGAATGTTCCGCTCGGAGTTATTAGCGCTGGGGCCGATTCTCCCGCGGTGATCAACGCCGCACGAAGGTCGCGAGCCACGCCAATATGTCCCATGGCGTCGGTTCGGTTCGGCGTCAAGCCTATTTCAAATACATGGTCGGATTCCAGCGAGAATACTTGCGCACACGGGGTGCCCGCCTTCCATTTATCTTCTAGTACGAGAATGCCGTCGTGGTCATTACCTAATCCTAGTTCGTCTTCTGCACAGATCATTCCCATGCTCACTTCGCCGCGAATTTTGCCTTTTTTCAAGGTCAATTCTTCACCGCCTGGGTAGAGGGTGGTGCCGACGAGGGCCACTGGTACGGTTTGTCCAGCGGCGACGTTTGGAGCGCCACAAACAATTTGAAGGGGTTCGCCTTCGCCAACATCTACGGTGGTGATGCGCAATCGATCAGCGTTGGGGTGTTGTTCGCAGGTCAATACCTTGCCAACAACTACTCCGCGGAGTCCGCCTTTAACGGATTCAACTTCTTCAACACCTTCTACTTCAAGGCCTGTATCGGTAAGGATTTCGGCCACTCGCTCAGGGCTGAGATCTACTTGTAGGTATCGCTTTAACCAACGGTATGAAATCTTCATGCGCGCAAAATTCGAATAAGGTTCAAAGGTACACTTTGCCCGGTAAAATTAAAGAGACGTAGGCGCCTTTTAAAAGGCAGAAAAGAGTAAGGCGCCATAGAGTCCAAATCTTAGGAATCTCACTAGGGTGATCCACACGAAATATTTGAACGGGTATTTGTTCATGCCACTGAGTTGGCACACGATGGGATAGGGCAATGGGGTGAGGGCGGCCAAAATGATGAGCAGTCCCCCGAAGCGGCGGAGCTGGTCCATGGTCGTGGCGTTGCGTTCGAGGATTCGTTCGCGTACGATTTTGCGTGTAGACCAGAATCGGCCAATAAAATAGGAGGCTATTCCGGCAGTATAGCTTAAGGTGGCCAATAGGGCGAGCATCCAGTTGGGCTTGAGAGTTTCATCCGCCCAAACAATGAGGAGTTCGGGGGTGATGAATCCAAAGGAAACTTCGCTGAAGAAGAATACACCTATGAGGCCGGCTGGTGAAAGTATTTTGGTGACCCAAGCCATGGCATCGTCGATGTTGATGATGTATCCGTCGATGAGGTAAAACAGGCCAAGGATGATGAGGATGGAGGCGCCGAGTTTGAGGAGGTTAGAACGTAAGAAGGTATACCCGCCTGTGCGCAATAGAAGTTGGTGGTAGGCTTTTAGGAAAATGGGTATACGTTTTGGCATCTTATGATATTCGGTTCCATCCCCACTGGTGCTTGTACAATGCGGCCCAGTGGTCTCTTATGGTTTGGTGTTCTTTTAGGTCCAATTGCGGGTCTTCGCGCAATAACTGTTCCACGATATGCCGTGTCCAAGCTAAAAGTGGTCCATCTCCGGTGAGGGAGGCCAGCTTAAAAGGTAATTGGCCACTCTGCCTTGTTCCCATCATATCTCCGGGACCGCGCAATTGCATGTCCACTTCGGCGATTTCAAACCCATCCTGGGTGCGAACCATGGTTTCCAAACGCGTCTTTGCGTCCTCGGTGAGTTTGAAGGAAGAAACTAGTACGCAGTAGCTTTCTTCAGATCCTCGTCCGACGCGTCCGCGCAGCTGGTGCAATTGGCTCAACCCAAAACGCTCGGCATTTTCGATGACCATTACACTGGCATTTGGGACATTCACACCCACTTCAATAACTGTTGTGGCGACGAGAATGTTCGCCTTGCCCTTTGAGAAACGCTGCATTTCACCCTCCTTTTCCTCCGCACTCATGCGCCCATGGACGACCGCGATTTCGTATTGCGGACGCGGAAAATCTCTCAGGAGTTGCTCATAGCCGTCTTGAAGGTTTTTAAGGTCCAATTTTTCGCTTTCTTCAATCAATGGGAATACCACATAGACTTGGCGGCCCTTGGCAATTTCACGTTGCATAAAGCCGTTGAGTTTGAGCCGGTTTTTTTCATACAAATGGTGGGTCTGTATGGGCTTTCTTCCCGGCGGCAGCTCGTCGATGGTGCTCACGTCCAAATCCCCGTAGATGCTCATGGCCAGGGTGCGCGGGATGGGTGTAGCGGTCATCACCAATACGTGTGGCGGATGTTCGTTTTTCTTCCAAAGCTTGGCGCGCTGTGCCACCCCAAAACGGTGCTGCTCGTCGATGACGGCGAGGCCGAGGTTGGCAAACTTTACCGTAGGCTCAATGAGGGCATGGGTCCCGATCAGAATGGACAGGCTGCCGTCCGCAAGACTTTGGTGAATGGAGGCGCGCTCGGCGGCTGTGGAGCTTCCGGTGAGCAGGGCAATGGAAATGCCTGCTGGGGCACACAATTCCTTGAGGCCTTCGTAATGTTGGGTGGCCAGGATTTCTGTAGGCGCCATCAAGGCGGCTTGGTAGCCATTATCTATGGCCAATAACATGGCCAATAGTGCCACGATGGTTTTACCGCTGCCCACATCGCCTTGCACTAATCTGTTCATTTGAGCGCCCGTGCGGACGTCAGCCCGAATTTCTTTGACCACTCGCTTTTGTGCGCCGGTCAACTCAAAGGGCAGGTGGTTTTCGTAGAAGTTCAAGAATGTCTGTCC
>JAURAE010000077.1 GCA_030829675.1 Schleiferiaceae bacterium | reverse complement strand
GTGTAACTGAGGAATTGGGCGATGTAGTACCTGAGGCGTTCCATTAGAGCTGTTTGCGCATTCGGGCGACTGGAATGTCCAATTGCTCTCTGTATTTCGCGACCGTACGGCGCGCAATGGGGTAGCCTTTTTCTTTGAGAATGGCCGCCAGTGCATCGTCGGTTAACGGTTTGCGTTTGTTTTCTTCGGCCACTGTATCCTCGAGAATCTTCTTGATTTCACGCGTGCTGACCTCTTCGCCGTCGGCATTGGTCATGGACTCCGAGAAGAATTCCTTGATCAAAAAGGTGCCGTAAGGGGTTTGAATGTATTTGTTCGAAGCCACACGAGATACGGTTGAAATATCCATCTCAATTTCCTCGGCGATATCCTTCAAAATCATCGGACGGATTTTGGTTTCGTCCCCAGTGATGAAGTATTCTTTTTGGTATTCCAAGATGGCCTGCATGGTCAACATGAGGGTTTGCTGACGTTGTACAATGGCATCGATAAACCACTTGGCGCTATCCAGCTTTTGCTTGACAAAGAGTGCGGCTTCTTTCTCGGCTTTGTTCTTTTGTTTGCTCGCTTTGTAGTGCTCAAGCATGTCGCGGTACTGGCGGCTGAGACTGAGCTCAGGGGCATTTTTACCGTTGAGTGAAAGCTCTAGTTCGCCTTCGACAATCTGCAAGTTGTAGTCCGGAATGATGTTTTCGGTCGGTCGGCTTAGGTTGGAGGAGCCGCCGGGTTTAGGGTTTAATCGGCCAATTTCCTCAATAGCCCCTTTCAGCATATCCTCATCCACTCCCAAACGGTCCATCAACTTCTGATAGTGGCGCTTGACGAAGGCATCGAAATAACTATCAAGAATAGTTAGGGCCAATTCTACTTTGGTAGACCCATTTTTACGTTCGAGTTGGAGCATTAAACACTCGCGCAAATCACGCCCTCCCACTCCTGGTGGATCGAGCTCTTGAATCACGCCTAACATCTTTTCCAGGTGGGCGACTTCCGTGAATACGCCTTGCGAGAAGGCAAGGTCATCCACGATATCTTCGAGGGAACGGCGCAAAATACCATCGTCGTCAATGGCTCCCACCAAGTAGGTGGCCAAGGCGAGGTCTTCGTCTTTAAGGCCATATAAGTTTAATTGAGAAACGAGGCTTTCGTGAAAACTCTCGTTGACCACAACGGGGGCTTCGTAGAGTTCATCGTCTGAGCTGTAGTTGTTGCTCTTGGTCCGGTAATCTGGGGTATCCTCGTCGCCGAGGTAATCGTCCCAGTTGACCTCTTCTAAACTATCTCTGACTTCGCGCTCGTCGGTATCCGTGGTAACGTCGCTATCAAAGGTGTCCTCGGATTTGTCCCGGCCTTCAAGCAGGGCGGGGTTTTCTTCGATTTCTTGTTTGATGCGCGCCTCCAAACTTTGCGTAGGCAGCTGCACGAGCTTCATGAGCTGAATCTGTTGGGGACTCAGCTTTTGTTGAAGTTTCTGTGCAAGGGTCTGCTTTAGCATAGGTTGGGGAGGTGGGGATTAGAAGTTTGCGCTTCCCGGAGTACGTGGGAATGGGATGACATCACGGATGTTGCCCATGCCCGTACAGAATTGGACCAAACGCTCAAAACCTAGTCCGAAACCACTGTGTACACAGGTTCCGAACTTGCGAGTTTCGAGGTACCACCATAATTCTTCCTCAGGAATTCCTACGGCAGCGACCTTTTCCTTTAAGACATCATGACGCTCTTCGCGCTGTGATCCGCCGACGATCTCACCGATGCCTGGGAACAAAATGTCCATGGCGCGCACGGTCTTCCCGTCGTCGTTCAAACGCATGTAGAAGGCCTTGATGGAGGCCGGGTAGTCGAAGAGGACTACTGGAGCCTTGAAGTGCTTCTCAACGAGGTAGCGTTCGTGCTCGCTTTGTAGATCTGCGCCCCACTCGTTGATGAGGTATTTGAATTTCTTCTTCTGATTTGGCTTGCTGCGCTTTAAAATTTCGATCGCATCCGTGTAGCTCAATCGAACGAAATCATTGCTCACCACGAACTCTAGTTTCTCGATCAAGCCCTGCTCTGAGCGCTCGTTTTGAGGCTTGCCTTTTTGCTCGTCGGCAAAGCGCTGGTCAAGGAATTGGAGGTCTTCGCGACAGTTGTCGAGCAAGTATTGAATACAGTATTTGAGGAAGTCTTCCGCCAAATCCATGTTCATTTCAAGGTCGTAAAAGGCCATCTCCGGTTCGATCATCCAGAACTCGGCAAGGTGGCGGGTGGTATTGGAGTTTTCTGCGCGGAACGTAGGACCGAAGGTGTAGATCTTTCCAAGACCCATGGCACCTAGTTCTCCTTCGAGCTGTCCGCTCACGGTGAGGTGGGTTTCTTTGCCGAAGAAATCTTCTGCGACATCGCCGCCCGAAGCAGGTAGGGTGCTCACGCGGAACATCTCGCCTGCGCCCTCGGCATCAGAACCGGTGATGATGGGGCTGTGCCAGTTAAAAAAGCCTTCTTTATTGAAGTAGTTGTGCACGGCGAAGCTCAACGCATGGCGCAAACGGAATACCGCGCCGAAAGTGTTGGTGCGTGGACGAAGGTGCGCAATTTCACGCAAGAACTCCAAGCTGTGTTTTTTCGGCTGCAGCGGATAGTCCTCTACAGGTGCATCGCCCAATACCTCAAAGTGATCGACGATGATTTCCACGGTTTGGCCATGGCCTTTACTCTCTAAGAGTGAACCGGTCACTGCCAAACAAGAACCAGTAGTGATGCGCTTCAGTTCATTTTCATCCGCATGTTCAAAATCTACGACACACTGCAACGTGGCCAAGCAAGAGCCGTCGTTGAGGGCGATAAATCTGTTGCTACGGAAGGAACGAACCCATCCTTTTACCGTTACTTTTTCGCCAATAGCTGGCTGGTGTAGGAGTTGTTTGATGCTCATGTATAGAAGTCTTTGCCACAAAGATGGCATTATACGATTAAAATACGCCCTTTCCCAATCAAAAAAAAGTGTGAAAACCGGGTTTTGGCATAAAAGTTGCTCTAAGGCGGAAACAAAAGAAACGTTTTTTGGTTATAACGTTTCCAAGCAGTGCCCCAACCCCTATGGATCCTGAAAAAGTAAAAATCTTTTTTGCCAGCCTCGAACTGTTCAAAGAGTTCGGAGTGAAGTCCGTGACCATGGACCAGATCAGTCAGCATTGCGGCATTTCGAAGAAAACTTTGTACAAGCACGTCGACAATAAATTGGACCTGCTGCATCAGGCCTTCGAACTTGCTGCTGGACACATGGCTCTGGAGCTTCAAGAGAAACTCGTTCAGGTCAGCGGCAATGCTATTGACCAACTCTTTGCATTGGAACAATTCGCGGAGAAAAACCTACGCGGTGCGGAGGATAGACTCCTTGCCCAGCTCGACCTCTATTATCCCGAGGTGGCTCAAAAGGTTAATGAACAGCGTCAAACTATCGTGAGCGCCATTACCCGAAAGAATTTGGAGCAAGGCCTACGCGAAGGATTGTACCGCGAAGACATCAATATTGACTTCATCACCATCCTGTATTACGGGCACATCTTGGCCGTACACGAAACGGTGGTGGGCAAGGACACACCAAACTTGGACGAACTAAGAAAAGCATCCTTGCGCTATCACATCCGCGGCATCGCATCGCTGCAAGGACTAGAATACCTCAATCAAAAAATACATTCAAACAAATAGATGAAACATCCACTCCTAACCCTTTCGCTGCTGCTCACGACTGTGGGATTTTCGCAGCAAAAATTCACCCTACAGGAGGCCCAGCAATATGCGCTGGACCACGCCTATGGGATGGAAATTGCAGAGCTTGAGATCGAGCGTGCAAAACAGATTTACAGACAGAATTTAGCCTATGGATTGCCTCAAGCTTCGGCTTCAGGTCAGTACATATATAATGTGGAACTCGGCGCATTGGTGACGGATTTCAATGGCGACGGTACTCTAGACGAGCTCGTATTCGGGACGGATTACCAAGCCCAAGGCGGATTGGTGGTGAACCAACTCATTTTTGACGGATCGTACGTCGTGGGGTTGATGGCGGCTAAGGTGTTGAAAGATGGCGCGGCCATTGGCGCGGAAAAAACTCGTTCAGAGATGCAGCGAGATGTAGCGAAGGCCTATCATCTGGCATTGTTGAGCGCGGAAAGCGTGGAGATCTTGAAAGCGAACGAGGGCTATTTGGCCAACCTCGCACAAGAGATGCAAAAGATGAATGCAGCCGGTATGGTGAGCAAGGCGGATGCGGACCAAATGATGTTGAACTACAACAACATTAAGAATGCCGTGCGCTACAGCGAAGGCCAGGCGAAGGTGGCGAAGATGTTGTTGAAGTTGCAAATGGGCTTCCCGGTGGAAACGCCAATGCAACTAGCCGACGATTTGGAAACCTTGGTGGTGAACGCTTCTTCGGCATCGCATTTGGCAGGGGTGAGTTTCGACCCGACCAAGACGGTGGATTACCGCAGCATGGCAAATCGAGTAGAGGGTGCGAAGTTGCAACTGCTCAATAAGAAATTGGGCTATTTGCCAACCCTAGGGGTGAGCTACCAGAACAACATTCAATACATGAGCAGTGAAGCCAACATCTTTGGGGATGCGGCCGTGGATATCCCTAGCAGTTTGGTGGCCGGTAGCATTAGCGTGCCCTTGTTCACTTCCGGAAACGGACGTGCCCAGGTGCAGGAAGCAAAGATTCAGCAACACCAAGCGGAGATCGGATTGGCCCAAATGGAACAAGCCTTGATCATGCAGCACGCCTCCACAGTGAACGAATATTACCGCGCCATCGCGGATTATTTGGCGCAGAAAGAGAGTGCAGAATTGGCCCAAACCATTCGCAATCAACGCAGAAGAGAATATGAAGAGGGCGTAGGCTCCTCAACGGCACTGACGCAAAGTGAAACGCAGTACCAGCAAGCACTACAATCGATGTTCTTGGCCGCACAAACGGTCTTGGACCAACAAGCAGAACTAGAATACTTAATGACCCAACAACCTTCAAAATGAAAAAAGTACTCCTCATCGCCCCTCTAGCCTTTATGGCGGCCTGTTCTCAGCCCGCGGTAGAAGGTGATTTACAAACCTTAACGGCACAGCGCGATAGCATCAAAACTGTGGTGGACGGATTGAACGCGCAGATCACAGATTTGGACGCGGCCATCGCGGCATTGGACACAACGGCTTCGTACGATGCTGTTACCGCATTTGAGGTGAACCCGGATTTGTTCTACCACTACTTCGAAGTCTTCGGAACGGTAGAAGCGGATAAGAGCATCAACTTGTTCCCATTGAACAGTGGAAAGGTGGAGCGCATCCACGTGAAAGCGGGTCAGAAGGTGAGCCAGGGCCAATTATTGGTGTCCCTCGACACCGATTTGATGGAGAGCTCCTTGAAAGAATTGGAAACCGCGTTGGCATTGGCGCAAACGGTCTTCAACAAGCAGCAGAAGTTGTGGATCGACGAGCAGATTGGCTCTGAAATTCAGTACCTGCAGGCAAAGAACAACTACGACGCATTGGTGCAGAAGCTTCAAACATTAAAGGAGCAGATGGCCATGAGTGAAGTGCGTGCGCCGTTCGCTGGAACCATCGACGAAGTGTTCGCGAAGGTGGGTGAATTAGCCGCGCCGCAGATGCCGGCCGTGCGCTTGGTCAACACCTCAGGTGTGTATGTGAAGGCGGATGTGCCGGAATCATATGCAAACCGTGTGAAAGTGGGAACGCCAGCCAATGTCGCGTTTACAAGTATGGATTTTGAAGTGGCTGCTGAGGTTTTAC
>JAURAE010000076.1 GCA_030829675.1 Schleiferiaceae bacterium | reverse complement strand
TCACATTTTGTGCCGAACTGGACACAACAAACAATAGCTCCGGGTTCCTCACAATGGCTGCACATTTCATTCACTGCAACGAACAGTGGTATCGAAAGTGGGTTATTGACTATTTCGAATAATGATAGCTTACAAGTAGTTTCGTTGCTCGCAAATGTGGTATTCGCACCTACGGCAGATTTCCAGTTCCAAATACAAAATTCTTGTAATGGTACCGTTTCCTTCAGTAATGAAAGTTCAAACGGAGCCCAATATCACTGGGATTTTGGTGACGGTCAATTCTCTGGTGCGGTGAATCCCCAGCATACCTACAACAAGCCTGGCACGTATACGGTGATGTTGGTGACGAGCAACTCTGGAGGTTCTGATAGCACATATAAGACGGTTGCGGTAAATGATGTGCTATACGTTGCATCTGAGTTCCCTGATACGGTGCAGGCCGGAACAACTGTACAGTTCATCGATTCTTCGATGTACGCCAATTCATGGCAGTGGTACTTCGGAGATGGGAATAACTCCGTGTCACCAAATCCACAGCATACCTACCAAAATAAAGGAACGTTCATAGTGACCCTTCTAGTTACGAATACCGCTGGTTGTTCAGGGTCATCGAATAACCCAATTTTTGTTAAAAGTGGTGTAGGAATCGACGAGGTAAAATTATTGGCGAGAATTTATCCAAATCCGACCTCGGGTTCTCTGCATATTGAATGCAGTGCGGCCGAGCGCATCATTCTCTATTCCAGCACTGGAGCACAGATCCTCGATATACCGTTTGTAGAGGACCTCGACTTGAGCAATCTCCCAGCAGGTTCATACCAGATTGTCCTGCGCGGCAATAGCGGGTTGTGGAGAGAGACCATCTCCGTGGTGCGGTAGGAAGACCTAGATGTAGAGCATAAAAAACCCGAGCCGTAGGCTCGGGTTTTTTTCTTTACACTGTATTTAAAACCGCTCTTTATGCGTTAAATGCGGCTTTGAATTTGTCAACGAAGTTCAGGCGTTCCCATGTGAAGAGCTCTACATCTACGCTGATTTCAGATTTGCCGTCGGCGCTGGTAAAGGTTTTGGTGACTACCTCGTGCTCGCGTCCCATGTGACCGTAGGCAGCAGTCTCGCTGTACATGGGCTGACGCAATTTCAATTCTTGCTCGATCAATCCTGGACGGAAGTCGTAGATCTCCTTGACCTTCGCAGCAATCTGTCCATCGGTGAAATCAACTTTGGCGGTACCGTAAGTATCTACGAACACCCCCATAGGTTCTACTACTCCAATAGCATACGAGACTTGGACCAAAACTTGGTCACAGATACCTGCCGCTACTAGGTTCTTCGCTACGTGACGCGTGGCATAGGCCGCGGAACGGTCTACTTTAGAGGGATCCTTTCCTGAGAAGGCACCCCCACCGTGCGCACCCTTACCACCGTAGGTATCAACGATGATTTTACGGCCGGTCAATCCGGTATCTCCGTGTGGTCCACCGATGACGAATTTACCCGTAGGGTTGATGTGGTATTTGATATCGTCGCCGAACAACGCTTGGATGTGTGCGGGGAGTTCTGCCTTCACAGCAGGGATGACTAGCTCAACGATGTCTTTTTTGATTTTCGCCAACATGGCGTCGTCCGTTGGGCCGAAGTCGTCGTGCTGTGTGCTTACTACGATGGCTTCAATGCGTTGAGGTTTGTGGTCATCGCCGTATTCGATGGTCACTTGGCTTTTTGAATCCGGACGTAAGTAATCGATCTTGCTGCCGTCGCGACGGAACTCGGCCAATTTCTTTAGGATTCTATGGCTCAAGTCCAATGCCAAAGGCATGAAGTTATCTGTTTCGTTCGAAGCGTAACCAAACATCATTCCTTGGTCACCGGCGCCTTGTTCCTCAACAGATCCGCGGTCAACGCCTTGATTGATATCTGAGCTTTGTTCGTGGATGGCGCTGAGGACACCACAAGAATTGGCCTCAAACATATATTCACTTTTGGTATAACCGATGCGCTCAATGACACCACGGGTGATGCTTTGAACGTCGAGGTAGGCAGAAGATTTTACTTCGCCGGCCAAAACCACTTGACCTGTAGTGACAAGAGTTTCAACGGCCACTTTCGACTGAGGGTCGAAGGCCAAGAAGTTGTCGATTATAGCATCTGAAATTTGATCAGCTACTTTATCTGGGTGCCCTTCGGACACGCTTTCGGATGTAAAAAAGTAAGACATCTCTATTCTGTTTAGGGTTGCTCTTAGGTTAGCCAGAAAGGAGGTGGTTGCTTGCTCAGCGAGATGCTATGATCTGTATTTAGCATTTTTTACTGTGGTTGCAAGCAGTCAAATCCTTCCACGGCGTCAAAAGTAGAAAACAAAATGAAATTGTCTGTGCTTGATTTTAAATTTTCGAAAAATCCGTTCTACTTTTGTCTCGCTATCAAGAAAGACGGAGGGATTGGGCCCTGTGAAGTCTTGGCAACCCGGAAGCGCCGGGTGCCACCACCCACCCGAAAGGGAATGATACGGATCTCTGCATCTCCACGCTTTCTTCATAGCACCTAACCAACAAGGAGATGACAATACAACAGGCCATAAAGGAAAAGATTCTCGTGCTCGACGGCGCGATGGGTACCATGATTCAAGCTTACAAGTTTGAAGAAGAGGATTACCGTGGTGAACGTTTTAAAGAGTATGCTCACCCGTTGAAAGGGAATAACGACCTCTTAGTGCTTACCCAGCCTAAGGCAATTGAAGATATACATTACGCCTATCTAGAGGCAGGAGCCGATATTCTTGAAACCAATACCTTTAATTCTAATTCTATCTCCATGGAAGATTACCACATGGGTGATCTTGTAGTAGAACTAAATGTTGCCGCTGTGGAGGCAGCGCGTCGCGCCATCGAACGTTATGAGGCGGCAGGAGGTCAAGGGCCTAAATTCATTGCAGGTTCTGTCGGGCCTACGAACAAAACCGCATCGCTAAGCCCTGATGTTAACAATCCAGGCTACCGGGCCGTGACCTTTGACGACCTGAAGGATACTTATTTTGAGCAGTGTGTCGCCCTCATTGATGCAGGAGTGGATGCTTTGCTGATCGAAACCGTATTTGATACACTCAATGCCAAGGCTGCACTTTTCGCGGCCCAAGATGCCATAGACGCTTCGGGTAGAGAAGTGGCGATTATGTTAAGCGGTACCATTACCGATGCTTCTGGTCGCACACTTAGCGGGCAGACGACGGAGGCGTTTTTAATTTCCGTAAGCCACTCACCATTACTCAGTGTTGGTTTGAATTGTGCCTTGGGTGCCAAACAATTAATGCCTTATCTGCAAACATTAGATGCCAAAGCGCCGTTTGCTGTTAGTGCGCATCCAAATGCAGGATTGCCGAATGCGTTCGGAGAATATGACGAGACACCAGAGCAGATGGCAGCGCAGATCAAGGATTATTTGGATTTGAATTTAGTCAACATCATTGGTGGTTGCTGCGGTACCTCTCCGGCGCACATAAAGGCCATTGCGGACTTATCTAAAAATTATAGCCCAAGAACCTATGAGCACTAAACTACCACCACGTCCTATGCGACTCAGTGGGTTAGAGCCACTGGTGATCACTGAGGAGACCAACTTTGTTAATGTGGGTGAGCGTACGAATGTGACGGGATCGCGCAAGTTTTTACGCTTAATAAAAGAGCGTCAGTTTGACGAAGCCTTGGATATTGCGCGCGACCAAGTAGAAGGGGGTGCCCAAATTTTGGACGTTAACATGGACGAAGGGATGATTGATGGGGTCGAAGCTATGACCACCTTCTTGAATTTGATCGCCGCAGAGCCTGATATATCGCGCATTCCGATCATGATCGATTCTTCTAAATGGGAGATTATCGAGGCAGGACTCAAGTGTGTCCAGGGAAAATGTGTGGTCAATTCCATTTCCTTAAAGGGTGGTGAAGAAGAATTCATCCATCAAGCCACCACCATCAAGCGCTTCGGTGCGGCAGTCATTGTTATGGCATTTGATGAGGATGGCCAGGCAGATAACTACGAGCGTCGCATAGAAATCTGTGAGCGTTCATATAGGGTACTGACCGAGAAGGTAGGCTTCCCACCGGAAGACATCATTTTCGATCCCAATATTTTCCCTGTAGCCACGGGTATGGAGGAGCACCGCTTAAATGCATTAGACTTTTTCCGTGCTACCAAATGGATTCGTGAAAACCTTCCGTACGCCAAAGTGAGCGGCGGGGTAAGTAACGTGAGCTTTAGCTTCCGCGGTAACAACACGGTAAGAGAGGCTATGCATGCTTCTTTCTTGTACCACGCCATTCAAAACGGTATGAGCATGGGTATTGTGAACCCAACGATGCTTGAGGTCTACGAAGAGGTCGATAAAGAATTAATGACCTACATTGAGGACGTCTTATTCGATCGAAGAGAAGATGCTACAGAGCGATTGCTCGACTTTGCGCAGACTGTAGAAGGCACAGTCAAGGACGAAGCGAAGGTCCTCGAGTGGCGCAATGAGTCCGTTGCAAAGCGTTTGGAACATGCCCTAATCAAGGGAATTACGGAATTTATCGACGAAGATGTCGAGGAGGCACGCCAGCAGTTCGCACGACCACTCGAAGTGATTGAGGGGCCACTGATGGACGGTATGAATATTGTCGGTGATTTGTTCGGGGAAGGGAAAATGTTCTTGCCTCAGGTTGTAAAGAGTGCCCGAGTCATGAAAAAAGCTGTGGCGTATTTAATGCCCTACTTAGAAGCCGAAAAAGAAGAAGGAACCTCTTCGAGCGCAGGAAAGGTGCTACTAGCTACTGTGAAAGGAGATGTGCACGATATCGGTAAAAACATTGTAGGTGTTGTACTCGCATGTAACAACTTCGAAATCATTGACCTCGGGGTGATGGTGCCGCCAGAGAAGATTTTACAAGCTGCCCAAGAGCACCAAGTTGATATCTTGGGGCTTAGTGGACTGATCACACCGTCCTTGGATGAAATGATTCATATCGCCAAGGAAATGGAGCGCCTGAATATGCACATCCCATTGCTCATCGGTGGTGCGACCACTTCGAGAGCGCATACTGCGGTGAAGATTGATCCGGAGTACAGCGGTGCGGTTATGCATGTTAATGATGCGAGCCGGGCAGTAGGTGTGAGTTCCAAGCTGCTTTCAAGCGAAGGCCCTACCTATGTGTTACAAGAGAAAGCCTCGCTTGAAAAGGTGAGAGAAGGGTATGCGAAGCAACGCGAGCGCAAGGCTTTGGTACCTTTCAAATTTGCGCAGCAGAACAAGCCAAAATTGGTCTTTGATAAAAGCACTGTTCCTACGCCAAAATTCATTGGCAGCAAGCAGGTACATGATATTGCTGTGGGTGATATTATTCCATACATCGACTGGACGCCGTTCTTCCAGACTTGGCAGCTCTTTGGAAAGTACCCAAGAATTCTTGAGGATAAGGTGGTGGGTGAGGAAGCCCAAAAGCTCTTTAAAGATGCGCAGGCCATGCTTCGTGATATTAAGAAGGGCGGATGGCTGACGCTCAAGGCAGCCTATGGAATTTTTCCTGCAAATAGTGCCGGTGAAGAAATTAAGCTTGGCGAAAATGGGGAATTAGGCAGTTTCTATGCCCTGCGTCAGACGGGTGAGAAGTCTAAGTTCCAAAGTCTTGCAGATTTTGTGGCGCCTGAAGGGAGTGTACAAGATTATGTAGGTTGTTTTGCAGTGACGGCAGGCTTGGATATGGAAGGTCCATTGAAGCAATTTGAAGAGGCTATGGACGATTACAATGCATTGATGTTAAAGGC
>JAURAE010000075.1 GCA_030829675.1 Schleiferiaceae bacterium | reverse complement strand
TAGAGTTATATATATCGTTAGTTTTTGGAACAAAAACTAGGTCAACTTTTAGTTTTTTTAATATTTTTAAGTCTTTATTAATATTTTTTGGATATTTTTTAAAGTCGTTCAAATTATTGAATTGAGTGGGGTTCACATAAATGCTCACCAAAGTTTTGGCGCCGCGGTCCAAACTTAATTGGACCAAGCTTAAATGCCCTTCATGCAAAGCGCCCATTGTAGGCACGAAACCTAGGTTGTGTCCGTATAAACGGTTCTTCCAAAGATCCAATTCTGCTAAGGATGAAATGCGCTGCATAAACTGTTAAAAAGGGCTCAAAACTAGGCTATTCTTTGATATAAAGGGGTAAAATGGGTATCTTTGCATTCTTATTTCTAACTAACGTCCCTTATGGATAGCAAGAGAGTTCTGTTCGTCTCACAAGAAATTCATCCGTATTTACCTGAGAACACTATATCAAGTACAACACTTGCCTTGGCAAAAAAGACTAATGACAGTGGACATCAGGTACGCGTTTTCATGCCTCGTTTCGGGGTTATCAACGAACGTCGTCACCAGTTGCACGAGGTTATTCGTTTGAGTGGAATGAATGTGGTGATCAACGACATGGACATGCCTTTGATCATCAAGGTAGCTTCTGTTCCAGGAGCGCGCATGCAGGTGTACTTCATTGATAACGAAGAATACTTTAAGCGCAAAGCAACCTATGCAGATGCGGACGGTAATCAGTTTGAAGATAATGATGAGCGCACCTTGTTCTTTTCAAAAGGAGCCATCGATACCGTAGAAAAACTAGGATGGAAGCCTGATGTGATTCACGTGCACGGATGGATGTCCTCTCTCGTGCCGATGTACTTGCGTCTGTTCCAGAGTGAAAATCCAATATTCAAGGATGCTAAAATCGTATTCTCTGCTTACGATAATGGATTTGACGGCTCCTTGGGTCCAAACTTACACGCTGGTTTGTTGTTTGATGAGATTGCACCAGAATTGGTGGAAGGATTGGAGGCCCCGACTTGTGAGGACCTTCAATTGCTTGCGGCTAAGTACGCGGATGTTGTCATTCTAGGAGAAGGTAATACGGATCACGTGGCGGAATACTGCAAGGCAAACGGCATTGACTGCATCGATGGTAAAGGATTTATTGAAACACCGGAAGAAGCAATTAAGATTTATGAATCTCTTTTGGTTGAATCTGACGTTGAATAAGCAAGCCTTTCGCGCACTCGCTTTCGTAGCACTCGCGCTCTCCGTTTTCAGTTGTGAGAAAAGCAACGGAACCATCGGTTCTGGAAATTTCGTAGACGACCGCCCGGAATTGGGCACCAAGCTTTCGTTTCCTGTAGTGAGTTATACCACGGCCTGGGACAGCATCGTTACCTCGAGCCCGGCCCGCGCCACACTCGGAAACATGAATGACCCACTTTTTGGTACGGTGCAATCGTCTTTCGCTACGCGCATCATGCTGGGCAAGGTCAATCCAGATTTCGGGGACAGCACTGTTTGTGATTCTGTAAAAGTGCGTCTCGCCTACAGTTCGACCTACGGCGTTGTTGGTGGCCAAATCCACGTGCAGATGGCGCCGCTGAAAAACGCGCTCATAGATACCATCAAGTACTACAGCAATCAGCTTCCAGAAACAGAGGCACCTATTGCGGACACCGTACTAACCCTTGATCCAGATGCCATCGTTTTTAATGGCGTGGATTCACTGATCAATACCTTGACCTTCGATGCGGACCCTGCTTATTTTCAGTCCGTTATTTTCGATGCGGCCATGGCCGGTGAAGCGCATTTCGCGGACAACAATGATTTCGTAGAGATCGTCCCAGGCTTGCACTTTAGAGATGTGAGCACGGGCAATTCTGCCACTGGATATTTCGACCTTAGTGCAGGCGGCAGCGTGATTCAGCTCTACTACCACACTGGTTCTCAGGATACCGTTCCTAAGGTGTTCAACTTGACTTTCGGACAGAACTTTGGCGATCCAGCGCGCGCGTACAATCAATACGTTCACGATTTCTCAGGAGCAGCATTTGATGTGGCCAATTATGATAGCATCAACGGCGAATACCAAACCTACGTTCAAGGCGGCCAAGGAGCGAGAACGGTTCTTGAAGTTCAAGGCCTAGATACCCTTATCGATAAAGGATATAGTATCAACCGCGCAGAAATGATCGTGCATGTCGTTCAAGGAACGGCCTCCCCATATACACTTCCAGGAACGCTATTGCTTTTGGAAGATTACGATTCTACCCAAGCCTTGATCAAGGATTACTCTTCTTCATTGAATCCAGCGGGCGGCGCTGCCAACCGCGCGGACATTCGCGAATACCGCTACCGTTTCTATTGTACCCGCATGGTACACGACATGGTCAATGAACAAGGTCGTGTCGTTCCAATGATCCTCGCCACTTCCGGTGCGAACTCCAACGTTCACCGCGTCGTGCTTGGCGGAGGTATGCATGCTACTATTCCGGTAGAATTTAATGTGTACTACACAAAAAGTGATTGATAGGTTGGGTACTTTGATCTTACCTATAAACATTTAAACTACGAGTATTTATGTGTGGAATTGTCGGATATCTCGGAGATCGTCAAGCCTTCCCCATCCTTGTTAATGGTCTAAAGCGTCTAGAATACCGTGGCTATGATAGCAGCGGTGTCGCCCTCGCCCAAAGCGGCGAGATTGCCTTGTACAAAAAGCAAGGAATGGTCAGCGCCATGGAAGAACACGCCTTGGCAAACAACACCACCGGATCCACAGGCATTGCCCACACGCGTTGGGCCACTCACGGTCAGCCGTCGGACGAGAATGCACACCCACACATTAGCAACTCAGGAAACCTCGTATTAGTCCACAACGGGATTATCGAGAACTACCAAGCCCTCAAGGATCTTCTGATTTCCAAAGGGTTTGAATTCAACAGCCAAACAGATACTGAAGTATTAGTAAACTTCATTCAATACGTTCAAGACCAAGAAGGTTGCAAGCTTCGTAAGGCGGTGCGCTTGGCCCTTACCCAAGTCATCGGTGCCTACGCCATTTGTATCTACGATAAAAACAAACCGGAGGAAATCGTCGTGGCCAAGCTCGGCTCGCCACTCGTGATCGGTTTGGGCAAAGGCGAAAAGTTCATCGGTTCGGATGCCACGCCATTCTTGGAATATACCAAAGAAGCCATCTACCTCGAAGACGGTGAAATGGCGGCACTTCGCGCCGATGAAGAAATGGACATCCGTCTCATCGAGAGCGATGCAACGGTAAACCCAACGGTCCACAAACTCCAGATGGACCTCGAAAGCATAGAGAAAGGCGGGTATGACTACTTCATGATGAAGGAAATCTACGAGCAACCTCGCGCCATCTACGATACGTTCCGTGGCCGATTACTTCCAGAACAAGGCATGATCAAAATGTCAGGGATGGAAGAATATGCGGACAAATTCCGCAATGCCGACCGCATCATCATGACCGCTTGTGGAACCTCTTGGCACAGCGCCTTGGTGGCAGAATACCTGTTCGAAGAATTTGCTCGTATTCCTGTTGAAGTTGAGTACGGCTCAGAGTTCCGCTACCGCAATCCGGTCATTCGCAAAAACGACATTGTCATCGCCATCTCTCAGAGTGGTGAAACGGCCGATACCCTTGCCGCCATTAAAATGGCCAAAGCGGCGGGCGCTATGGTCTTTGGAATCTGTAATGTAGCAGGATCTTCCATCGCCCGCGAAACTCACGCCGGAGCCTACACCCACGCCGGACCGGAAATTGGGGTGGCTTCTACCAAGGCATTCACCTCTCAGGTCACCATCCTCACTATGATGGCACTCGAATTGGGTAAAATGCGTGGTGAATTCTCAACCTCTGAATACCGTGCCTTGTTGAACGAGCTCAACAACATCCCTAAGAAGATTGAGAAGGTCCTCGAAAGCAAGGAATTGATCGAACAGATTTCAGGATTGTACAAAGACGCGACCAACTTCCTCTACCTAGGTCGTGGCGTTAACTTCCCTATTGCCCTAGAAGGCGCCTTAAAGCTGAAAGAAATTTCCTACATCCACGCCGAGGGTTATCCTGCAGCGGAAATGAAGCACGGTCCTATTGCCTTGATCGACGAAAACATGCCGGTAGTGGTAGTGGCACCGAATAACGGCCATTACGAAAAGCTGGTAAGCAACGTTCAAGAGGTCAAAGCCCGCGAAGGAAAGGTCATTGCCGTAGTTACAGAAGGCGATAAGGAGCTTTTGGATTCTGCGGATCACGTCATTGAAATTCCGGCAACCTTGGAGGCATTAACCCCACTACTGACCGTTATACCGCTTCAGCTGTTGAGCTACTACATCGCGGTGATGCGCGGATGTGATGTAGACCGTCCAAGGAACCTAGCGAAATCGGTTACCGTGGAGTAACAGAAGGTGGTAATCCTTACCCCTTCGAAAAGTCACATACTTCCTTGTAAAAAGTGCGTCATGCACTTCAATACCTATTTTGTTTTCTCGAAGTTGTAGGTGAGGATGAGATAATTGGTCTCACTAAAAAAGCCTAGGCTCATTCCACTTTGGTTCCATTCTCCGTTTGACTTTCCGAAAGTTGTGCTGAATGAAAGCGGGGTGGCTAAGCCAATATTTAAGTGCTCGCCGGCTTTGTATAATACGCCCAATTGATAGCGCACGCTCGGCGTAATGCTCATGTAATTTGCACCTGCATTAAAGTAACCTCCCGCTTCTGGGCCGTGTAGGAAATACAGCTTGTCGTTTACCGGTTTACGCCATTCTTGACCAAGGAACATACCGGAAGAAAGGTTCCAATACACTTGGCCTTGGTAGGAATTGTAGTTCATGTAGGTGCGGTCCACACGAAAGGTGCGAACGCTATGAATGCTCTTGCCCCATTTCAGGACAGGGCGCGCGTCCAACACCGGGCCATACATGATGCCCATGCTTGCACTCGAGGCAAATCCTATTTCTCTATACTGCCCTTTGGCATTAAAACAGCTGAGAATCAATAGAGTAAAAAGGAAGGAAAATAAACGAGGTTTCATAAGCAGGAATTACCCTTACAAGGTATGTCAATATTGCGTAACTTCTTGCGCCCCACGACCTGAACGAACCCATAAAAACCACTCGCATGGATAGAAGATCATTCCTGAAAAAGACGGCCGTGGCTGCGGCTGGGATTTCAATAGTTCCCTCACACGTACTGGGCGGAATACACGTGCCCCCGTCGGATACGGTGTATATGGCCGGGATTGGCGTTGGTGGCCGTGGTCTGGGCGTACTCAAAGGATTGCGCAATACGGGCCAAGTGAAGTTTGTTGCACTAGCGGACGTGAGTGATAAGCGCGGTGCGGAGGCCTACGGTTTGGAGCCCAAGGCAATTACGTACCGTGATTTCCGTAAAATTTACGAGAACCATTTAGGGGAATTGGACGCCATATTCTGCGCTACTCCAGATCACACGCATGCCGTGACCTCGTTGCCGTTCATGCGCGCGGGCAAACATGCTTTTGTTGAGAAGCCATTGACGCATAATATCATGGAAGCGAGAACCATGACCCAAGTGGCTGCCGAACAAGGTCTCATTACACAGATGGGCGATGTGGGTGCTTCCTCGGACGGCATTCGGACGGCACAAGAAATCATAGAGGCGGGCATCATTGGCCCCGTGAATAACGTGGATTGTTGGACGAATCGACCAGTTTGGCCACAAGGACTAGAACCGCCAACGCAAGGCGAAGCGGTGCCGGATTATCTGGACTGGGACCTTTGGCTAGGTCCGGCAGCCATGCGTGAATTCAACCACAGATACTTGCCGTTCAAATGGCGCCGTTTCTGGGACTTTGGAACCGGAGCCATGGGCGACATGGGATGTCACATCATGGAGACGCCTTA
>JAURAE010000074.1 GCA_030829675.1 Schleiferiaceae bacterium | reverse complement strand
CGCCGTTGCGCCCTACTTCAATGTCGCCGCGGTAGCTGTCCCCGTAATTAAAACCGAGGTTCGTGTTGATGCCGTCATTACCCGCACCGCCGAGGTACGTACTTCCCACCAACTGGGTTCCATTGGCCGTGATATGCGCTACAAAGAGGTCCGTGCCTTGCGTGAAGGTGTAATATTCCGCCGTTACCTGCTGCCCCGCGGCAAAGGAGGTATCATACGCGCTGGCCGTCACCCCGAAATCATCCGATCCCGTGGAGCCAAGAATGTATAGATCACCATTCTCATCACAATCTAGGCTATAAGGTTGGTCCAAGTTTGATCCACCCAAATAGCTTGACCACAACAATTGGGTCCCGTCTGACGAAAACTTTGGAAAGTGCCACATCAAACAAGCCGCCATTAAACACGGTGTCTACCGCGCCAAGCGTAGTAGGATATCCCGTTCCCCACACTATACCTCCGCCAAAGGCATTGCCGTTGTCGTCAAAGGTGGCCGTGTAGCCAAAGTTGTCCGAAGAGCTCCCTGTGTAAGTGCTAAAAATGTAAATGGGGTCTATGATCAAAGGCTGGTCTTTTTTACTACGACCAATTTTATAGCCCACATATTCCTTTTCCTTGTCGTAGCGCGCGCGAACCTCACCGTCCTCTTGATAGGCAAAAGGCATAGCTTCCACAAGCGCGCCAAAGCGCGTTTGAAGATGGAGCTGTTTCTCGAGCACCTCCACGCCCCACAAACCACCGTAGTGAATATGAATCTGTGAAGGGTCTACACCTGGGTCCAATTCCCAATCGAACTTAAACCCACCTGCAGCCTCATACACCACCAAGTCAATTCCCGGATAAACATCCTTTGCGCGCACCTTAGAGTAGCTACGCACATTGGAGCGCCATCGCTGACGCGGTCCTACGAAATAGTTCAAGGGTGCCTCGTAGGCCACTTCCCCTGCCCATTGCATTTTTCGCGCCCCATCGAACGCCATGCTAAAGTTGTGGTAATGCAAGGTATCCGCATAGTGATGGTGACCCCCAATGTGATCGCCATCAAAATCTGCAGGATCCATCACGGACAATACCAACGAATCTGGCGTTAAAAACAAGCTATTCGGGCCCATCTGCATCCGGAAGGTGGATGGGTCGTTCCATTGCCCACTATTGTGCACAAATCCCTGCTGGGCATAGAGGCCGCAGGAAATCAAAAATGCTAGAGAAAACAATATGGAACGCATAGCCCCAAGATAAGGAGTATCCTGCGCAATTTGTTCGTTATCCGCGCGATGAATACGCCCTTTGACGCATTGGTTTAATACTCGTCGGCTGCGGCACTTTCACCCTGCTGCATGAGGAAGGCTTTGAGGAATCTATCAATGTTCCCATTCATCACCCCGTCCACATCAGAGGTCTCTTCCGCAGTACGTACGTCTTTGACCAATTTGTAAGGGTGCATCACATAATTGCGAATCTGCGAGCCCCATTCGATCTTCTTTTTACCCGCCTCAATCTCTGCACGCTTGGCATTGCGCGCCTCAATCTCCATCTCGTACAATTGGGATTTCAAAAGCTGAATGGCCTTCTCCTTATTCCCCAACTGAGATCGGGTTTCCGTATTCTCGATGATAATTCCAGTAGGCTTGTGGCGCAGACGCACCCCTGTTTCTACCTTGTTTACGTTCTGACCACCGGCACCCGAACTACGGAAGGTATCCCATTCGATATCACTCAAATTAATCTGGATATCAATGGTATCATCCACCAACGGGAACACATATACCGACACAAAGGAAGTATGGCGCTTGGCATTCGAGTCGAACGGTGAAATACGCACTAATCGGTGTACCCCATTCTCTCCTTTTAAATATCCAAAAGCAAAATCTCCCTCAACCTCCAGCGTCACGGTCTTGATTCCGGCAACATCGCCTTCTTGTAGGACTAATTCCTTCGTCTTGTATCCGTTTTTCTCAGCGTACATCAAATACATACGCATCAACATGCTCGCCCAATCACAGCTTTCGGTACCACCGGCACCCGCAGTAATCTGCAACACGGCACTGAGTTTATCCTCCTCACCGCTCAACATATTGCGGAATTCCAATTCCTCGATCAAGTTCTCACAAGCGTCATAGGCCTCTTTAACCTCAGCCTCGTCAAGCTCGCCTTCTTTGTAAAACTCCAAACTGAGCTCGGCCTCACCGAACAACGCCTCGGCTTTCTCGTAGCCTTCCACCCAAAACTTAACACCGCGAAGCGCCTTCATCACCTTCTCCGCCTCTTTTGGATCGTTCCAAAAGTCCGGTGAAGCCGTCTTCTCTTCTTCGTTGATAATATGAATGCGCTTTTGCTCTAGATTTAGGTAGGAAGCCAAACGCTCTAAACGCTCGCCCAAAGACTTGATTTGATCTGCTGTAACCATAGGGTGACAAAGTTAAGCATACCCTTGCTATCTTCACGCTTTAACAGTGAAAGACCATGTTTGAAGTTGACTTGCGCAGTGATACTGTGACCCGCCCTAGCCAGGCCATGTTAAATGCTATGATTAGCAGCCCTGTAGGCGACGATGTTTGGGGCGATGACCCCACCGTTCTTAAACTTGAGGCCATGGTCGCTGAGCGCTTCGGCACGGAAAAAGCACTTTTTTGTGTGAGCGGTACACAGGCCAATCAAATTGCTTTGATGTCTCACCTCAGCCCAGGCGACGAGGTCATCTGTCATCCTTATGCCCACATTTACAACTACGAAGGCGGTGGAATTGCGGCAAATGCGCACTCCTCGGTGGTTTTCACCGGTGATGATCGCGGCATTATGCACCCACAAGGAGTACTAAGCTGTATCAAAGCCGACGATGTGCATTACCCAAAATCTCGTGTACTCGCATTAGAAAACACCTCCAATAAAGGCGGTGGAACGTGCTACGAATGGGAAGAAATAGAAGCCCTAAGAGCAGTGGCCAATGCTCAAGGCCTGACCTTCCACCTCGATGGTGCACGTCTGTATAACGCCCTTGTCGCTAAAAATCAAAGTGAAAGCGATTACGGCACTGCATTCGATTCCATTTCCATCTGTCTCTCCAAAGGTCTTGGTGCACCTGTAGGCTCTGTGCTTTTAGGTAGCGAGGAATTCATTCACCACAGCCGCAGAATTCGCAAACGAATAGGCGGTGGCTGGCGACAGGCAGGCCTTTTAGCCGGTGCTGCGATCTATGCACTAGAGAATAACGTGGACCGATTGGCCGAAGACCACGCCGCCGCCAAGGATATGGCGGAATTTTTGGGCCAGCAATCTTGGGTGAAAAATGTGGTAGCCCCAGAAACCAACATCTTGATCTTTGGATTGAACGAGGATATGGACCAAGAAGCATTCATAGCTGCCTTGGCTGAAAAGGGAATTGGCATCAGCCAAATGGGCCCAGGAAAATGCCGCATGGTCTTCCACCTTGATATCACTTCAGAACATATTAAAGAGGTGAAATCTGTATTGGCAGCACTATGACGCGAATCAAAGTGTGCTGCATCAGTTCGCTAGAAGAAGCAAGAACAGCTATTAACATGGGCGCCCATGCCCTGGGATTGGTGGGCCCCATGCCCTCTGGACCGGGCATTATTTCAAACGAGCTTATCGCTGAAATCGCTCATGCCGTGCGCGACGAGGATGTTCGAACGTTTCTATTGACCAGTGAGACGGAGGCTGAGGCCATCATTGCCCATTACCGGAAGTGTCAAACAACCACCATTCAATTAGTCGATGCGGTAAAGAATGAAGTCTATGCTAAACTTCGAAGTAGCCTACCCGAAGTAGAATTGGTCCAGGTCATCCATGTATTGGACGAAAACAGTATCAACGAGGCATTGGAGAAAGCTGCATTCGTTGATTACATCTTACTGGATAGCGGCAATCCCAATCTTCAAACCAAAGAATTAGGCGGCACCGGTCGAACACACAATTGGAACATCTCAAAAAGGATTGTTGAGAAGTGCTCTGTGCCTGTATTCCTGGCTGGCGGACTGCATCCAGGGAACATTGCAGAAGCGAAATCCATGGTTGGCCCCTATGGGTTTGATCTCTGTAGTGGAATACGCAGCGAGGGAAAATTGGACCAAGAGAAAATCACTGAATTTTTTGACTGCGCAAATGGCTCGAACTAAAAACTGCCCCAACTGCAAACAGGACCATTCGGTCATGTTCAGGGTGCAATATAAACCTTCCGACAAAACGTGGTATTTCCTCTGCGAAAAGTGCGTTTTAGAGGTCAAACCTGGAAACAGTCACTACCGTTACGGCGGCACTTGGAAGGGTTAAAGAGAACTTTTGCGCTCTTCTTCTACCCTTTGATACGCCCTATGAATCGTCTCAAAAGAATACCCGCGGCGTTGCATGGCAGCCGTTAGTTGTTCCTTCGTCTTTGAAATGAACCAACGGTCGGCTAAATACAGCGCATTCTCTTCCACTCGCTCGTCGGGAATTTGATTCAATATCCCATCGATGGTTACCTTCGGAATGCGATGCTCTCGCAGGCCTATGCTAATACGGTAGGGTGCCCAATGCTTTTGATTGAGCTTGCCCTGACAATAGGCCTCCGCGAATCGATATTCGTCTAGGAAGTTTTCTTCCATCAAGCTCGCCACGACCTCCTCTTGACGGTCCTTCGGCAATCCCAAAAGGCCCAACTTTCGATATACCTCAAACGGACTGCGCTCTTGATAGGCACAATACCTGCGGAGTTTCTGCAAAGCTTCGGAAGTTGTCATGAACCAATTTTAATGAAAAAACCCGCTCCATACTTCGTACGGAGCGGGTTTGTGGAAAAACAAAAGTTTTACAGGGTGTTGTTCTCGCGGTCTTTGACCTTCCACTCCAACATTGTGTAGGCATCGCGCGGTACTACTACCAATTTCTTGCGTAAATCTTTCTGCCATGTTTTCTTGATGCTCTTGAAGTAACCTTTAGTAATGTAGGCTTCCAAGAACGGGTGCACATGGATGTAAACCTCTCGCTTGTCGAGGGTCGCAAGTTTTGATTTCATCGCCTCAATAATTTGAATAGGCGCCTCGACCAAATTATCTGGATTCTCCTCGCGAGTGGTGATGTTCGTTTCAGGTCGAACGCGCTGACGCGTAAGTTCCATCAAACCGAACCTTGAAATAGGCAGGATTTTGTGACGTGCACGGTCCCTTTTCATTTCATCACGCATCTTTTCATACACCGCCTTGCGGTTTTCCGCGCTGTTCATATCGATGAAGTCTACTACGACAATACCACCCATATCGCGCAAGCGCAACTGACGTGCCACCTCTTCTGCCGCTAGCAGGTTCACCTGCAACGCATTGGCTTCTTGGTTTTCCGCCGTATTTGTTCTATTGCCCGAGTTGACATCAACCACGTGCATCGCTTCAGTGTGCTCAATGATCAAATATGCCCCTTTAGGCATACTGACCGAACGACCGAATGCACCTTTGATTTGACGGTCTACACTGGCAAACTGGAACAAAGGCATTTGGCCTGTGTAATGTTTCACCATTTTAGACGCCCCCGGTTGAATCTCATCGAGGTATTCTTTTACCTCCTCGTACAGATCTTCATTGTCAATCGTGATGGAGGAAAAGCTATCGTTGAACACATCGCGTAGGAACGCGCTGGCTCTATTCATTTCGCTGAAAATACGTACGGGCCTGTTAGAACGCTTTACACCTTTGTGGAGCACATTCCACTTGCGTAGTAAAGATTCTAAATCTGCCTGTAGTTCTTCCGCGCTCTGTCCTTTAGCGACAGTACGTATAATTACACCAAAGCCTTTTGGCTTGATGCTTCTGACCAAGTTTTTGAGTCTATCTTTCTCATCTCGTTCGCGAATCTTTTGACTCACGCTCACACGGGTGGAGAAAGGTACGAGCACTACAAATCGACCAGCAATACTAAGCTCAGCGGTA
>JAURAE010000073.1 GCA_030829675.1 Schleiferiaceae bacterium | reverse complement strand
TTTGGGAAGGTGGAGATAAGGAAGAAAACATTATCACGGCCCATCCGAAAAGTGAGTTAGTGTATCTGAGCAATGCGTCCTTGCCGAGGATTGAGATGGTATACCGCAAACAAAAAGGTGCCGAGAAAGATCCTGAAGAGGTGTTGTTGAGCGATTTTATTTCGGTCAAAGGCATCAAGGCGAAAGGAAACCAGCTGACTACTGATACTTTGAATAAGATTGTAGGGTTGGAGCCCCTTAATGAGCCAGAAGTGGCTGTTGAGGAGCTGCCGGACATTGCCCCTGCGGGACCTAGTGTGGAAGAGGCGGAGGCCAAAGCCGAAGAGATCGAGCCTACTGAAGAGCAGCGGGAGCCTACTATTGAAGTAGCGAAGGAAGAGGGAATAAAAGAATCGGCCCCTAAATCTGAACCTCAAAAAAAAAACAAGGGTTCGTATAATGCGGACGATCAAGCCCCACAGATCACTTTAGATTTTTAATATGAAACACCTACTCCTAAGCCTAAGTTTCCTTACTTGCATCGCTGCGAGTGCCCAACAGAGTTTCAACATTGTTCAAAAGAGTCATTTGACTTATTTGAACGACAATAATGATATCTGGGGATACACAGATTCGGTCAGTGGCACTGAGTATGCCTTGGTGGGAACCACTGCAGGGGTAAGCATTGTGGACATTAGTGTGGCGACGGCACCTGTGAAAAAACAATTTGTTCAGGGCCCGTATAGCATTTGGCGTGATTTAAAAACTTGGAGTCACTATGCCTACGTTACTCATGATAGTCCTTACGCTTGGAACCAGATCCCGGAGCATGGATTACTTATTATCGACTTGGACAGCGCAGATAACCCTGTTCCTACTTATAAAAACATCAATTATCCGGTGGAGTATCCCGCTGGGGTTTGGGATACGCTCAAGACGGCGCATAACCTGTATATCGATGAGAACGGATATTGCTATTTGTTTGGCGCAAATATTGGCAATGGTGGAGCATTGATTTTGGATTTGAATAGCGATCCGTGGAACCCAACGGTGGTGGGCATTTATGATGATTACTATTTCCACGACGGCATGGTGCGTGGAGATACACTTTGGGGTTCAGCGGTCTACACCGGAAAATTTGTGGTGGTGGATGTGACCCAAAAGGATTCTGCAATGACTTTGGCGACGCACGGTACACCAAACTCATTCACACACAATACTTGGATTTCAGACGATAACAACACCCTGTTCTGTACGGATGAGGTGGGCGGTGCATTCCTAAGTGCTTATGATGTAAGTGATTTGAACAACATCACCGAGCTTGACCGTATTCAATCTTCATTGGATTCAGGAGTTATCCCACATAATGCCCACGTGCGCGGCCAATGGGTGGTGACCTCTTATTATACTTCGGGCGTTCAGATAGTAGATGCGAAATATCCTGAATTACTCGTGGAAGTGGGGTACTTCGATACTTCCCCAAATTTCTCGGGTGGTGGTTTTTATGGGAATTGGGGTGCTTATCCTTATTTCGAATCTGACCTGATCATTTGTTCCGACATTGAAGAAGGCTTGTGGGTTTTAGAGCCCACCTATGTGGAGGCTTCAAGATTGCACGTTGTGGTGTACGATAGCATCACGAAAGCACCGATGAGCAATGTCAACATTTCCTTTGATAAGCTAGGGAAAGTCGTGGAGAGTAACATTGACGGCCTTGCGGATATTGGTACGCCGTTGCAGGTGCAAGATAGTTTGATAGTGAGCATGCCTGGGTTTGTGACGCATCGCCAGCAATACCAGTGGGTAGGAGGGATTTTCGATACGGTAAGAGTGGCTTTACTCAATGTCAACAATGTCGGCATAGGCGAAGAAGCCGAAGCACCCATTGTAATTCAGCCGAATCCTAGCCAAGGGAAGTTCACCTTAAACGGGGTGGAGGATGCAGTATTTACCTTATACAACACCGCTGGTGTGAAGGTCTATGAAGGTAAAACCATGGGCAGCAATGTTGAATTGCCGCAACTGCCGCACGGTCATTACATTCTGGCATTGGATGGGAATTACGGATTCCGCCGCTTCCCGTTGCTTTTGTTGCCTTAGAAATTGGTCGTATATCCCTTTTCTCGGTAGAAGTCTTCAATGATGGCGAGGACTTCCTCTGGTGTATCTACCAGATGGAGTAGGTCTGTGTCGTTCGGTGAAATCTTACCCGTTGCCTTTAGGGTGTTTTCAACCCAATCCTTAAGTCCGGCCCAGAAGTCTTTGCCGACGAGAATCATGGGGAATCGGTCGATTTTTCCAGTTTGAATTAAGGTAACGGCTTCGAATAATTCATCCAAGGTGCCAAATCCGCCTGGCATGACCACAAAGGCTTGACTGTATTTAATGAACATGACCTTGCGCGCGAAGAAATAATCAAAGTTGAGGTTCTTGTCGTGGTCAATGTGAGGGTTGGAGCTCTGTTCGAAGGGCAGATCGATATTCAAACCGACCGAAGGTCCTTTGCCCTTTTGAGCACCGCGGTTCGCGGCCTCCATAATGCCCGGTCCACCACCTGTAATCACCCCAAAGCCCCGCTGGGCTAATTGGAAGGCGATTTCCTCTGCCGCTTGAAGGTATTGGGGTTCGGTTTTATCGGTGCGGGCGCTTCCAAAGATGCTGACACTAGGGCCGATACGGCTTAGGTTTTCATAGCCATGGACGAACTCGGCCATGACTTTGAACAACCCCCAGCTATTATCACTTTGGATTTCCGTCCATGATTTGCGTGGTTGGTGGTTCATAAGATTTTGATTTAGGTTATAGTTCCAATTTAAGAAATTGGCCTGTAATACTTTCAGGATGCTGTGCAACTTCTTCGGGAGTACCCGTTGCGACGATTCGACCTCCTCCAGAGCCGCCCTCCGGTCCTAGGTCCACAATATGATCGGCTTGCTTAATCACGTCCATATTGTGCTCGATAATGATGATGCTATTGCCTTGGCTAACCAAGCGCTGTATGACTTCCATCAGCACGCGTACATCCTCAAAGTGCAGCCCGGTGGTGGGCTCATCCAAGATGTATAACGTATTCCCTGTATCTTTCTTGCTAAGCTCTGTGGCCAATTTTACGCGCTGCGCCTCTCCGCCACTAAGCGTAGTACTCGGCTGGCCTAATCTGATATATCCTAGACCTACGTCTACGAGTGTACTTAGTTTCTGATGAATTTTTGGCACATGTTCGAAGAATACCAAGGCGTCTTCAATACTCATGTCCAAGACGTCCGAAATACTCTTACTCTTGTAGCGCACCTCCAACGTTTCGCGATTGAAGCGCTTGCCCTGACAAGTCTCACAGTGTACATATACGTCGGGGAGGAAATTCATTTCAATGGTTCGCAAACCGGCCCCTTCACAGGTCTCACAGCGACCGCCCTTGACGTTAAAAGAGAATCGTCCGGGCTTGTATCCACGGACCTTACTCTCTGGCAGTCCCGCAAACAACTGTCTAATCTCTGACCAAACACCGGTGTAGGTGGCTGGGTTAGAGCGCGGAGTACGGCCAATAGGGCTTTGGTCTATATCAATAATCTTATCAATCTGCTCAATACCCTCTATGCGCTCGTACGGCTGAGGTTTATTAAGTGCTCGGAAAATGGCAGCATTCAAAATAGGGTAGAGCGTGCCGTTGATCAGGGTAGATTTTCCACTGCCACTTACTCCCGTAACACAAGTCAATACGCCTAAGGGAATTTCAAGGTCTACATTCTGTAGATTGTTGCCATTGGCCCCAAATAATTGGATACTTCCAGTGGGTTTGCGTCTTTCTGTTGGTACAGGAATGGATTTCTTTCCATTGAGGTATTGGGCAGTGAGGCTATTGGACGCCTGAATATCCTTAAGTTTCCCTTGCGCCACGATGGCGCCACCGTGCAATCCTGCTTTTGGACCAATATCCAAAATATGGTCTGCAATTTCAATCATATCCTTGTCGTGTTCTACGACGATGACACTGTTGCCAATATCTCTGAGCTGCTGTAAGGATTTGATTAATCTGGCATTATCACGCTGGTGTAGGCCAATGGAAGGTTCATCAAGGATGTATAATACATTCACTAATTGTGAACCGATCTGCGTAGCTAGACGTATGCGCTGCGCTTCACCACCACTAAGGCTTCGCGCACTGCGGTTCAGATTGAGGTAGCCTAGGCCGACGTCTAAAAGGAATTGACTTCGTGCCTTAAGTTCTTTAACAATCTCCTCGGCAATAATCCATTCCTTCGCGCTGTAGGTGCTTTCTAGTGCATCCACCCACTGTCCAAAAGAAATTAGGCTTTGTGTACTAATATCGGCGATGCTTTTACCGCCTATTTTAAAGTGCAAGCTCTCATTGCGCAATCTCGCTCCACCACAACTGCTGCAGGTTACATCATCCATGTAATCATCTGCCCAACGCTGTATAGAGCGGCTCTTGCTTTCGCGGCTTTGGTTCTCGATGAAATTTGTAATGCCTTCGAAATTTAGCTTGTATTCTTTGGTCACCCCAATGGCTTTGTGCTCCACGGTCATGACCTCGTTTGAGCCATTCATGATAATCTCCATTGCGGCCTCTGGGATTTTAGAAATGGCGTCGTCTAAGGTGAAACCATGCTTTAATGCAATGATTTCTAGTTGATTAAACATCCAATTCTTCTTGTACTCCCCGATAGGAGTAATGCCACCTTTGCGGATGGAAACGGCCGGATCTGGAATAATCTTGCTGAGATTGACCTCCTTTGTGGTACCCAATCCGTCGCATCGGGTACAAGCGCCTTTTGGACTGTTGAAAGAGAAGGTATTAGGCTCTGGTTCTTGATAGGCAATACCGGTCGTAGGACACATCAATTGCCTGGAGAAATAGGCTAATTCATTGCTGTCTAAATCCAATACTGCAATGGTACCCTTCCCGTGAGCCATCGCGGTTTCCACGCTCTGCGCGATGCGGGACTCTGCCGTGGCGGCCACACGAATGCGGTCTACGACGATCTCAATATCATGTGTTTTATAACGATCTAGTCTGTATCCGCTGCTCACTTCTACGACCTCACCATCTACTCGGGCCCTGATGAACCCTAAGCGAACGATCTGCTCGAACAGTTCGCGGTAATGTCCCTTTCTGGCTCGAACCACTGGCGCTAGAACGGCTACGCGTTTGCCTACAAAACGCTCAGAGATCAACTCGACAATTTGAGCGTCCGTATAGCTGATCATGGCTTCTCCAGTCTTGTAGGAATAGGCGGTCGAGGTCCGTGCGTACAATAGACGTAAGAAATCACTCAGTTCTGTGACAGTTCCTACAGTCGAACGTGGGTTTCTTGAAGTAGTTTTTTGCTCTATGGCAATGACCGGGGAAAGTCCCTCTATTTTATCGACGTCTGGACGTTCCATATTACCAAGAAACTGACGCGCATAGGCACTGAAAGTTTCCATGTAGCGACGCTGTCCTTCGGCGTAGATGGTGTTAAATGCGAGAGAGCTTTTTCCTGAGCCACTGAGACCGGTAATAACCACGAGGGAATTGCGTGGAATTTCCACATCTATATTGCGCAAATTGTGAGATCGCGCACCGTATACCTCAATATTTTCACTCATTATTTCTTCGGTAGCCAGAGGGTGATGGTCTGCCCTGATGCGTTAAAGGTCCAATGATCATCACGGATCCATGGATTGTACTCGCGCAAGGTTTGGTAGGTAGCGCCATGCTCTATGGCCCATTGAATCCAACTTTCTACTGGTCCTTCCACTGAAATGGTATCCATCGCAGGAAGTCTATAGCCCTGGTCCTCATGGAAAACATATCCGAAGGCATTAAGGTTCTCGTGAATGTGTTTAACCGCTGCAATGCGATAGACATAGCGGGCTGTTTCTGAATTCAAGAGCAGGTCGTAATAATTATCCACTTGTTGCTCCTCTAATCGACGCTCGGTTCCGGCCATTCCCATGTTGTAGGAGGCGGCTGCGAGGGTCCAATTCCCAAATCGCTCATATGCTTCATTCAAATAAGCGCAGGCCACTTCAGTTGATTTAACAATATGGTAGCGCTCGTCGAT
>JAURAE010000072.1 GCA_030829675.1 Schleiferiaceae bacterium | reverse complement strand
GCGAACAACCTCTTCTTGCCCATCCTCCAAGGTGAATCGCAACACCAATGGCATGATCAGACCTCCTTGATTTTCAAAAGTCAGACCGTAGAAATGGTGATCTGCGTCCAACATTGCCGCTTCTTCAGCGGTCAAGCCATCGCGGTAGCGCTTGTAGGCCTCGCGGTCTGCTTCACTCACAGCATATGGATTGTATGAGTTGTAGAAATCACGCGTTTCTGGCACTTCATCCACCATGGTGCGAATGACACTATTGCGAGGTTTACCGATATGAGCATCCGCTTCTTCTGCTTTTGCTTCTTGGAAAGGCTTTTCAATATCTGGGTTCTGCGTAGACATCTGGTACCACTGTACGTCCTTCAAGGCGATGTCCACGTGGTCGGTGGTGTAGAACCACCCGCGCCAAAACCAATCCAAATCTACACCGGACGCATCCTCCATAGTACGGAAGAAATCTGCCGGAGACGGGTGTTTGAATGCCCAGCGACGGCTATACTCCTTAAATGCGTAGTCGAACAGTTCACGACCCATGACGGTTTCGCGAAGAATATTCAATGCTGTAGCCGGCTTGCCGTAGGCGTTATTACCAAACTGAAGTACGCTTTCAGAATTGGTCATAATAGGCACCATCTCCTCTTTTGGACCACTCATATAAGGCACAATCTTGTGCGCCGGTCCACGACGTGATGGGTACTCGTGATCCCATTCCTGCTCTGTCAAGTACTGTACAAAGGTGTTCAAACCTTCGTCCATCCAAGTCCATTGGCGTTCGTCTGAGTTAATGATCATAGGGAAGAAGTTGTGACCTACTTCGTGAATGATCACCCCAATCATACCGTATTTCGTGCCTTCGCTGTAGGTACCATCGGCCTCTGGACGGCCACCGTTGAAACAAATCATCGGGTATTCCATTCCGATCCACTTCGTATGAACCGAGATGGCTTTTTCGTACGGGTAATCCACGGTGAACTTGCTATATACCTTAAGAGTGTGTGCCACTACTCGCGTAGAGTACTGCTCCCACAATGGATTTCCTTCTTTCGGGTAATAGCTCATCGCCATCGTGGTTTTACCGTTAATATCAACGGCCTGTGCATCCCAAATGAACTTGCGCGACGTGGCAAAAGCGAAATCGCGCACATTTTCGGCTTCGAAAACCCAAGTCTTAGTGCTTTTTGCTTTGTTCTGCTCCGCTTCAATGGCTTCGTCTTGCGTCACGATGATCACAGGATCGTCAAAGCTCTTCTCCGCCTTGGCCAAACGGGCACGCTGTGTAGAGGTCAACACGCGTGAAGCGTTCGTCAATGTACCGGTAGACGCTACTATGTGGTCCGTCGGTACGGTAATGCTCACCTTGTAATCACCAAATGGCAAGGTAAACTCCCCTTGTCCTAGGAATTGTTTATTCTGCCATCCTTCAACGTCGTTGTACACGGCCATGCGAGGGAAGAACTGAGCAATGGTGTAGAGGTAATTATCATCCTCTTCAAAGTATTCGTAACCCGAACGGCCACCAATATCCATACGGTCGTTGATATTGAACCACCATTTGATCTTGAAGCTGAACGACTGGCCCTTGCGCAATGGTGAAGGTAGGTCCACACGCATCATGGTATTGTTGATGGTGTAGCGCAAGTTGCTGCCTGAAGTAGTTTGTACGTAATCTAGTTTGAAGCCGCCGTCAAAATCATAGAACTGGCTGTTCTTTAATTGATTGAACGCCGTCTGTGGCGTTCCGGTACGGTCGTTAAAGATGCCGCCCGTTTGGATTTGCTGCGTCATGCTGTTTTGAGCGCGCATGTTTTGGTCTAATTGGACCCACAAATAGCGAAGCTCATCGGGACTGTTGTTCGTGTAGGTGATGGTTTCCTCACCGTAAATACGCTGGGTTTCATCGTCCAAGGTAATGGACATGTCGTAATCTGCCTGCTGCTGGTAATATTCATGACCCGGCGCGCCCGAAGCGGTACGGTAGACGTTTGGAGTAGGAAGCTCCTGGCCTAATTGTCTGAATTTCGAAGTGTTTACATTTTGTGCCGAGAGGCCAAGGGTGGCCAGGGCAACGAGCGATACTAAAATGCGCTTCATATAGAGAGGTTTTAAGTACAAGTTAGAGGGACAATCGGTCCAAAATCATTTGAATACTCAAGGTTAAAATCACCCCGCTCAGCATCCACTTGAAGGCTTTGGGATTGCGCCAAATTTTTTCGACTGCCCAATATACAAAAAGCAAGACCAGAACCACGAGAATTTGGCCGGCCTCAATTCCTATATTAAATGGAATCCACGCCCACCAAAAAGAATCGCTTTGGGCAATGAATGAGTAATACGACCCAAATCCCAATCCGTGAATCAATCCAAAGATTCCAGAGAGCCACATCGCCCCCTGCACCACCTTGAATCCATTGATCAAGTGGTACCCCACCGTCATCGCGATGGTCACCGCAATACCCAGCTCGACCCACTCACTCGGCGGCCTAACTACTTCTGTGGCGGCCAAGGCAAGACTAAGACTGTGACCCACGGTAAATGCCGTAATCCACTTCAGGGTGGCCTTCCATTGCCCGAAGCTTAACGGAAGCGTTAAGGCCAATAAGAACAACATATGGTCGTACCCTTCTAGGTCCGTAATGTGGCGAATGCCTAGGTTGAAGTAGAACATTTAAAAATTAAAGTTTAAGCGGTAATCATTGCTTTCACGGCAACTATTGGTCTGTTTGCGGCCGTCGTAATGGAAAATCACAATGTTTTCTTGGGAAGGATAAATATCTGCAAGTAGGGTATGTTTTATGGACCAATTCCCACTCAACTCTTCCAATTCCTTATCTCCGTACTCCGCCGTGAATAACAAATACACTTCATCCGGACCTCTTGAGGTGCCGAAATACTCCACGGCCATCGCTTCTCCATTCAAGTTCAATTGGATGTGCTGCTCAAGGTATTGACCGTGCAATGCCGCTCTTTGGTTGGAGTCTAATTGTACATAGCGCATCACTTTTTCTTGCAATAGCGCATTCATTGCACGCTCCCAATCGTCGGGAAAGGTTTTCACCACCCCCGTAATTTTTCCTTTTTCTATATCCACATTGAAATCCGTGACGCTCACATAGAACTCATGCCGTACCTTAGTGTGCACAGCCGGGTCTTGGGCCACAGCCCCTGCCCACCAAAACCAAATGACGAGTAAAAATTTCATGCCCGTGAAAATACGCCAATTTTCGACCCAAATCCTTTCTACCGTCCTGCTATTTGTGGGAATCGCCGCCAATGCCCAAGCCGTAAAAATCCATGAAGGCCCTGCCTTTAAAACAGGAATTTGCGAACCCTCGATCGCTGTAGACCCCACGAATCCTTCAAACATTTACGCAGGCAGCGTCCTCAACAACTTTTACCAAAGCACAGACGGCGGAGCGACTTGGACCACCGAAGCCCTAACCTCTCCCTACGGCGTTTGGGGCGACCCTGTACTCCATGCAGATCGTTCAGGCCGCGTGTATTTCTTCCACCTCAGCGACCCTGAAGGCACGAATTGGCGCAGCGACCAAATCCTCGATCGTATGGTTTGTCAAACCAAGGATGGGCCCGAAGGGACCTTCAACGATGGAAGCTTCACCGCGATCAATGGTAAAAAACACGACAAAGAATGGGTAGCCGAACACCCTACCAAAGGCACCATTGGGTTGAGCTGGACCCAATTCGATTCCTACGGCACCGACAACCCGGATTGCAAAAGCACCATCCTATTCTCTCAGAGCTACGACCAAGGCGAATCCTGGAGTACCCCTGTGATCATCACCGACCGAGCCGGGGATTGCATCGATGATGATGGCACCGCAGAGGGCGCTGTACCAGCCTACGGCATCAAAAACGCCATGTACGTGGGGTGGGCACTGCGCGACTCCCTGTATGTGAGCAGAAGTCTCGACGGAAAGCACTGGCAAGATGTCCTCGTCAGCACCCAATTTGCCGGGTGGTCTCAAAGCTATGAAGGCTTCTCACGATGTAATGGCATGCCCATTACCGTCGTAGACCACTGCCCATCAAGCCCTTATTACGGACGCATTTACCTCTGCTGGGGCGATCAAGATTACTCCATGGGCGGCGAGGTGTATTTCTCGTTTAGCGACGATGCTGGGGCCAATTGGTCTCCAAAACAATCCATCAGCCCTGAAGGAGGCCAAAGCGACCAATTCCTCCCGTGGCTCACCGTCGACCCCACCACCGGCTACCTCTATGCCGTGTATTACGACCGTCGAGGCCTTGAAGATGCCGCCACCAACACCTACCTCGCTGTATCGCACGACGGCGGAGCAACTTGGACCGAGCAACAAATCAACGACGCACCATTTACCCCAAATGATGCCGTCTTCATGGGCGACTACAACCACATCTCTGCCTACGACGGCGTGGTTCGCCCTATTTGGACCGAGCTAAGCCATGGCAAGAAAAGCGTGTGGACTTACCTATTCAACGAAGCCAAATAACTATGAACCTACTGATCGTCAGCACTTCCACTGTATACGGAAAACCCTACCTGAGCTATCTCGAAACGGAGTGTAAAGATTTCTTTTCTTCGGCCAAGAAAATCCTTTTCATCCCCTTTGCACGTCCCGGCGGCATGACCCACGACGCCTATACTGCCCGAGCCAAAGAGGTCTTTGAAGCCTGGGGGTTTGAGATGCGTGGGGCACACGAATTTGAGACGGCAGAGGAAGGAACGAATTGGGCCGATGGTTTTTTCACCGGCGGCGGGAACACCTTTGTGCTCTGTGATACCATTCGCAACACCGGTTATTTCCATACCATCGATGCCGCCGTACGCGCCGGCAAACCCTATATGGGCACCTCAGCCGGCTGCAACCTGACCGGCATCAGCATTTGCACCACCAACGACATGCCCATTGTGTATCCGCCGAGCTTCGAGGCATTTGGCTGGGTCCCCTTCAACATCAACCCGCATTACCTCGAACCGGTAGAAGGCAGCACACACATGGGAGAAACCCGCGAGACCCGTATTAAAGAATTTCATCACTTCAACGACCAACCCGTCATTGGCTTGCGCGAAGGGTCTTGGATCCGAATTCACGGCGAGCACATGGAACTCAAGGGCGAGCACACTGCGCGTGTATTCCGCAAGGGAGAAGCGGCGGTGGAAGTTGAAAATATTTCTTTACTTTTCGAATAAGAATTACTTGATTATGAAAAAGCTACTATTGCTCTTACTTACTTGCTCATCACTCTCAACTGTCCTTGCTCAGGGAGAATGGCATCCTTACTTCTCTGTAGAGGAGAATGTTCATTTTACTGACATTGCTGCAGATTATAATTACACGAGTCTAAGCTTGTTTGCAGCAAACGCTGGCATGCGAATGGGCGGGTTTTATAATCACAATGAAGCATTATCGGGAGAAATTACCTTAGGGGTTACCGGCATTGGTACCCCAGCATCATTTTCCAGAAAAATTATTCCCGTTGAATTCGTGGGACACTACAATATTCTCCCAGAACAGGAAGGAGGAATGCTCTCGCGTTTTACTATTGACATGGGTGTAGGATCTGGATTAAGCGAATCCCTAAATGGAAGATTTGGATTTTCAGAACATGTTTTATTTGGCGCTCACTTGGAAATGCCAAACATCACCCCAATTGGAACCGTTATAATGGGAACTCGCTACACGCTTTTTGTCGATGATTATATCGACGGCATGGTAGTGCCCAATACTGGGAACGACGGAGTTTTAAGATTTTATACCTCTTTGAGATTGGATGGTCTACCAAAGAAAGCTCGTGAGGCCATGGCCCATGCAGAAAGTGTAGCCGCAAAGCTTAGAGGAGAGTTGATAAGCATTAATGAAGAGCATAAAGAAGAATTGAAAGCCCTTCAGGCCGAATTAACATCGTCAGAAGCAAAAATTTCAAATCTAAATGATTCTCTTAAAGCTTGTATAGAGTTAAACGCCGTTGCTTCAAAAGAAGCCGTCACTACAACTGAATTACCAAAAGGCTATTATGTTGTTATTGGATCTTTCCCAACGAAAGCGATGGCCGATGCATATACTGAATATGTTGCTATTGATGGAATTACCATAGCATATGAAGAAGAATTAGATACTTATCGTGTAGTGCTCAATAAACATGATTCCCTTCGTGAAGCTGTCTCGGCAAGAGATAAGGCGAAGTCTATCACTCCTAACGCTTGGATTGCCGTCTATTAAGCCCTAAAGTATACTTGAAAAACCCGCCTCCATTGGCGGGTTTTTTTTGCCCTAATAAACCGTAAATTTGTGGCCACAACACACGCTATGAAGAAGACAGCACTGATAGTCCTCGATGGATGGGGACGCGCCGACAACCCTGAGGTCAGCGCCATCGACAAGGCCCATACTCCTTTTGTGGATAGCCTATATAAAAACTACCCACAAACCTGGATAAAAACCAGCGGTCTCGATGTAGGACTACCCGAAGGGCAAATGGGTAATTCCGAAGTAGGTCATATGAACCTCGGTGCGGGTCGCGTAGTGTACCAAGATTTAGTGAAAATTAACTTGGCCGCAGAGAATGGAGATTTCGCAGAAGATGCGACCCTACAAAAAGCGCTTGCCTACGCCAAAGCCAATAATAGTAAGATACACTTGCTCGGACTAGTCAGTGATGGCGGTGTTCACGCCCA
>JAURAE010000071.1 GCA_030829675.1 Schleiferiaceae bacterium | reverse complement strand
TCGCTGGAGGTCGCTGTAATTCAAATCTTTGGCAAGAAGTACGTAGCGGTTTTTCTGATTGCGTTTGGTGCGCAAGTAATTCTCCCATTCGGAAGCATTGCGGGTAGGATTGAGTTTGGCCAATTGTGCCGCCAGCGCCCCAACTTCTTCTTGGAACAGAGTCTCGTCCACGGTAATGGGATCGAAGTGTACCGTATAAACCGGCTTGGTGGTGGCTAGGGTTTTGCCGTCGCTGCTGTAGATGTCCCCGCGCTTGGCAGGGATTTCACGACGCTCGATCAATCGCTCTTGGCTGATTTCGCGCAGTTCCGGACCCATGATGAGGGAAACATAAAACAATCGGCCCGCGATGGCCACAAAGAGCACATAGATCACGGCGCTGATCCAAGTGATTTTGCTTTTGATATGTTTCAATTCCGTACTCATTCTACGACGACGATTTTTTCGGGGCGCTCCTCCGGGCTTTGCAACCCAAGGGCTTGTGCTTTGCGCATGACGCGGCTTTCCAGGGATAGCTTGGTCAGTTTTTCGCGCGTTTCTGTATGTTCTGCCTCGAGGCTTTGGCGTGTTTTGCTGAGGTTGTCGATCTCGTGAACCTTTTGGTCGGCGCGGTGGCTAGTGTAGATGGCGATCAGGGCCAAGAAGCTCAACCAAGCGGCAAAGGGCAGCATGCGCATAAGGCCCTCGTCCCCAAGGGTGAGGCGGTCTTTTAATCCTGCTATGGCGTTACTCACTTTAGACATCTTTGCTCCAGGTAATATCGAGTCGTTCTGCAATGCGCAGCTTGGCGCTGGTTGCTCGAGGGTTTCTTGCATTTTCCTCCGCGGTGGCCACAATGGGCTTGCGGGTGATGGCTTTGTACGGGACGTGTTTGACCCCGTAGAAATCGCTTTCGGTTTGCCCTTCTGCCTTGCCTTCTCGGATGAAGTTTTTGACCATGCGGTCCTCCAAGCTGTGGTAGCTCATGATGACTAAGCGACCGCCGGGCTTGAGCACGTCGGTAGCGCCGTAGAGCATTTCCTCGAGGACCTCGAGTTCTTGGTTGACTTCCATGCGAAGGCCTTGGAAGACTTGGGCGAGGTATTTGTGCCACTGTCCTCTTGGGGCTAGGGGTTCGACCAATTCCCTCAACTCTGTCGTTGTGGTCAAAGGAATGGTCGCTCTTGACATCAAGATGGCATTAACGAGCGGGCGCAAACTTTTGAGGTCGGTGTGTTTGCGGAAGAGGTCGTACAAGGCTTGTTCTTCGTAGGTAGCCAATACGTCGGCAGCGGAAATCCCAGTGTTGGGGTTCATGCGCATGTCGAGTGGGCCGTCGAATCTGATGGAGAATCCGCGCTCGCCTTCATCGAACTGGTGAGAGCTGACGCCGAGGTCGGCCAAGATGCCGTCCACTTGTTTGGCGCCGTGCAGGCGAAGGTGGTTTTTGATGTAGCGGAAGTTCGCGGCGATGAACACCAAGTTTGGGTGCTCCGGCAGGTTGTGCTTGGCGTCGGGATCTTGATCAAAGGCGTAGAGCTTACCGGTCGTGAGCTGGTCCAAGATGGCCTTGCTATGACCGCCGCCGCCAAAGGTCACGTCAACGTAAGACCCAGTTGGATCGATGTTGAGGCCCTCAAGACATTCTGCTAAGAGAACTGGATCATGGTAGCTCATTCTGACTTGGATTTATTCCGCCCATTACTTCTTCGGCGAGCAATCCAAAGTCATCGCTATCCATGTTCACAGCATTTTCATACGCTTCCTTATCCCAAATCTCTACAATTCCGTTGTGTGCACTGAGTACGACATCGCGGCTGAGGTTGGCAAAGGCTTTAAGGTCGGGGCTGATCCCTATGCGGGTGGCGCCGTCGAGCTCTACAAGCTTTACTCCTGCGGTGAACAGTCGAATGAAATCGTTGTGCTTCTTCACGAAGCGATTCAAGGTGTTGACCTTGTTCATGACTCCATTCCACTCTTGCATTGGATACAATTCCAAACACGCGCTAAATACACTTCTCTTCAACACGAAGGCATCGTCCATCGCCGGCGCTAGCTGCTTTTTAAGCGCTGCCGGGAGGCTGATGCGACCCTTCGCATCCATCTTGCATTCGTGTACTCCGATCAGATTTAACATGTGTATAGACTGCTCTCTTACAAAAGTAGAATTATCATCCCACGATTTCCCACAAACCTACACATTGTGGATAACTTTTGCCACTTATTTGACTTAAAAATGCGTTAAGCCTTATTTAGAGCGGTGGGAAGAAGTGGGAGAAGGTGAAAATTGGGTGTGAATAAGATTGTGAATAGCTCTGGGTCTAATTGGCCCAAGAAAATGGCCTAACTTTGCATCAATACTAGAACAGATGAAGATTAACACTGCCGAATTCATGAAATCCTCCGCGCGCATCAGCGAATGCCCGGACCCCATCAAAAATGAATTTGCCTTCATCGGTAGATCGAACGTTGGGAAGAGCTCTTTGATTAATATGTTAATGCAGCGCAAGGATCTGGCAAAGACTTCAGGTCGCCCCGGGAAAACGCAGCTCATCAACCACTTTGAAATCAATGAGCAATGGTACTTGGTCGACTTGCCGGGCTATGGCTATGCGAAAACCTCAAAGACCAAGCGTGCCGAATTTCAAAAGATGATCACGAACTACATCAAGAACCGTGAGAACCTCATTAATACCTTCGTCTTAATTGATTGCCGCCATGACCCACAAAAGATCGATCTGGAATTTATGGAATGGTGTGGTATGGAAGGCATTCCTTTCTCTATCGTCTTCACTAAAATCGACAAGCTAGGCTCCTCTGCGCTCATGAAACAGATTGCGCGTTACAAGAAGAAGTTGCTATTGCAATGGGAGGCCTTGCCACCAGTGTTTATGACCTCTGCCGAAGGAAAATCTGGTCGTGAAGAGGTGTTGCGTTATATTGATGAAATCAACGCAAGAGTACATCCACAGATGTATGGGAAATAAAAAGCTCTTAATCGCTCTTTTGATTTTTGGTGCAGGATTAGCCCTAGGCATCGCCTTGAAAATGTATCCCTTGTTTATAGGATTGGGCTCAGGCCTTGGATCGGCTTATTACTTTAACGTTCGCCCGAAGCAGTAAGGTTTATTTTTCTGGAGCAATAAGTCCAGTCTTCTCTCCGAAGTAGCGGGCGAAATCGCGCATATCTGCGGCCAAGGCAGTGTCCTCAGTGGCACGCTCGTATCCGTCGGCCATAGAAATAAAGGTCTGGTGGTACATGCGCTTCATGTCGTCCATGAGCATGTCCTTCGTCCACAAATCAATGCGCAAACATTCAGAATTTTTATCGTCCCAAACGCCCATCATCAACGCCTTCGCTTGCTCGTTCGATACCCCGCCATCGGTAGCGTCCCAAGTGATGGTTTCCGGGATTTTGTTTTCGTCAAGTCCGACGGTGATTTTGATTTCGCTTTCTTTCTGTACAGCCATTATGGTTTGTATTGAGCGTCGCGCAAGAATTTCTGAGCGTCGCGGATTCGTATCAAAGATTGAAGAGAGAGATCGCGGTGATTCTCTGCATAGGATTGGACCAATTTATACCCGATGTACCGAGCCACACGACCAGGAATCTCGGTATCCATAGCCGTTCCCAGTTTCGAAAAAGGTGCCGGTTCGCTCAAGCGTTGGCGGATCATCATGTCGGTGGAAAAAAGCAATTGGTCCCGAACAAACACTTCCCAAATATTGGCTTCGTTCGCTTCTAAAAAAGCCCATTCCTCTGGCCCATAACCCAAAATCTCGGCGGCCTCTACTTCATAACCGGTCAATGCTTCACTGGCCACCGCGATCTTACCGTGGTAGATCATCTGTGCCAACAACGTAGGGTCGTTGAAATTCTCTATTCCTAACGTCGCCAATATCGCATGGGCATATTCCACCGGTATTTGGCTTTGGCGCAACAAGGCGCGTTGGTAGGCTGGAATAAACTCATATCCAGGGTAGCCCACGCCTAAGAAATTATCTAGCCCCACAAAGGCCTTCGCAGGATCATCTCCTTCCGCACCGGGATAGTACAAACACGGGGTCTCAAGGTCAATTCCGCTGATGTAGAAATACAGCGCTTCGGGATGAGGTACGCCGAGCAACTCTTTAGCCCTGCCGCTCACCGCATTCAAATCCTCGGCAATCGCTGCCTTGTCCATCAGGTTCTGGACGTTGGTATAATGGTCGCGCAATGTCGGATTGGCACGCTCTTGCTTCCAAAAATTTGGGATGGGGTTGGATTGGAAAAAAGGATTGAAATAGGTGGCCAATTCTTTCATGTCGAGCGAATCCCCACCAAACAAGGCCTCGTCAAAATGGCGTACTTCCCAATCAAATGCTACACTACCTTCTGTGGCGTATAATGAACTTGGCCCCCCAAAACTTCGTTGAATAAAGAAGCCGATCGCGACCAAGAGGGTCGCTGCGAAGAGGTATATTTGATAGGTGCCTTTCATCGGGTCAAAATTAAGGGGAAAGCAATGAAATTACAGGAAACGGCAGATCATATTACGAATTGGTTGAAAAGCTATGCAGAGAACGCTGGCGTGAAGGGTTTTGTTGTGGGCGTTAGTGGCGGAATAGATTCTGCGCTTACCTCCACACTCTGTGCCCGCACCGGCCTTGAAGTGCTCACCTTGGAAATGCCCATCCACCAACATCCCGACCAAGCTTCGCGTGGTCAAGAACACCAAGCTTGGCTTTCCACCAACTTCCCAAACACGCGCCACCTTCGGGTCGACCTCACACCGGTATACGACTGCTTCGTTGCCGCCATGCAACCGAGCGGCGCGGACCACGGGCTCTCTCTCGCCAACTCCCGCGCGCGCCTTCGCATGTCCACCCTCTATTACCACGGCCAAGCCAATGGTTTATTGGTGGCCGGTACGGGCAATAAAGTCGAAGATTTTGGGGTAGGCTTTTACACCAAATACGGCGACGGCGGAGTAGACTTGAGCCCTATTGCCGATCTATTGAAAACAGAAGTGTTCGCTTTGGCGCGCCATCTAGGTGTGGTCGATAGCATCTTGGATGCCAAACCTACAGACGGTCTGTGGGGCGATGACCGTACAGATGAAGATCAGCTGGGGGCCACATATCCTGAATTAGAATGGGCCATGGCGCAACAAGAAGCAGGAAAGTCCGCTGCAGATTTCTCGGGCCGCGAAGCAGAAGTCATGGCCATCTATCTGAAATTCAACACTGCGAACAAGCACAAAATGCTGCCTATTCCGGTATGTGAGATTCCGGCAGGGTTTAAATAATTATTCCAACCTCACCTCATCCGTGAAGAAATAGCTCTGGTGTCCGGCACCAGGATGCCAATCTTGAAGTCGACCGGCATTGTAATACGTAATGCGGATGGCCTTCACACGATCAGTTTTAGGATTGCTCATGGCCACATCATGACGAATAGCTTCTTCTTGTCCTAGGGGATTAATCAATTCCCTGGCACCAAAGAAGTGCCACTGATCGTCTCCGTCGTACAATACTTGGACCTCTACTTTCTGCGGCGCCGCAATCCAAGCTCGGATATCTTTGAGAACACTGACGTGTACAGTTTGGACTTGTTTTGGTTTTTTCAATGTGATTTCAAGCGTCGCATCGTGCCCTTGCACTCCGACCCAATGTCCCTTGCGCCAGTCCGTATCACCAGTGATGCCGTCGACCATCGCCTCAGGTCCTCCAGCCGTGTATTGACCAGAAGGATGTCCCATGATCCATTGCGCTTCGAGGTTATCGTCGCGCTTGCTGAACACGGCCCGGGCCACGTGATTGCCGTAGCCGAAATGTGGTGTAACAGCGGTAACGAAGCCGTCGTCGTAGGCTGTTCCAATGCGCACTCGACCCTTGCGGTCCTTTTTCCATTTCACGTTTTCGTAGCGGTCGTACTTCCACAAGTTGTATTGCCCGGTAGGGATGATCTCAACGGGTGCAGTGCCTGTGAAGGTGCGCGGTACTCGGACAATAGGTGCCGGAGGAGTGGGGTTTTTCATCTTCGTGGCGTAGCGATAGACCTTGCCCCAATCCGATGGTTCATCTCCGCGCTTCACCTGCCAGTGGCCGCCTTCGAGAAGTTCCTCGTGTGTGAAATAGCGCTTTTGAAAAGGAACCTGAACACTATCCCCACGGTCGTAATCCATGATGTAGGTACCCACATCTTCCACGGTGATGTCCAATTCCTTTCCACTGGGTAGTTCCAAATGAATAGCATCCCACCACGGGGTGGAAATTTGGTATTCTGGTTTCCCCGGAACCAATGGATACATGCCCATCGAGGCCATAACGTACCACGCGCTCATTTGTCCACAATCTTCATTTCCGCTCAATCCGTCTGGGGCATTTTGGTACTGCGATCCCAAGATGCGGTGCACCCAATAACTGGTACGGCGCGGATTATTTGTGGCATTGTAGAGGTAGGCAATGTGGTGCGAAGGTTCGTTGCCGTGGGCGTATTGGCCGATGAGACCCGTGATGTCCGCTTGCTCGCGCCCGGTTGTATGAGAGCTCGCATAGAACAGGCCGTCGAGCAGGTCTTCGAGCACATCGTGACGCGGTTTGACCAGTAGTTTTTGTTTTTTGCGAGGAAGCTGGTTCCAATCTTCTCGTGCGCCACGATAATTGGTCAATACCTCCATCCATCCCTCAATATCATGAACGGGCGAAAAGCTGTATTGAAATGCATTGGCTTCGGTGAAGTGGTTGTTGACCTCTC
>JAURAE010000070.1 GCA_030829675.1 Schleiferiaceae bacterium | reverse complement strand
AATGGCACATTGTGGTTTCACTGATTGATGAATCGGGCAAAGCACTGTTTCAATACGAATACGAGGTGTGAAACATAAACTAGTTTAAATTCAAATTATTGTATATCAATGTATTGAATGCAATAGCTTAAACTAATACTCTTTGTAAGAACCTTCGTTAAAACCTGCCCCAATTTTCATCGAAAATTTCATTTGGAATACGTTTGAGGGGTGTTTCAATTGTATTACATTTGTAACTATGGAGGATGTAGTACGTCGAATTCAGGAGTATATGGACCAAAGCGGCCACAATGCCACATCGCTGGCGAAGGCCATTGGCATGAACCGTCCTACCCTTGTACATATTCTCAACGGCCGTAATAAGCCGAATCTTCAATTGCTCCAACAATTGGCTCTATTTGATACTTCACTAGATATTCGTTACCTCCTAACGGGTGATCGACTAACAAAAGAACCGCCTCTAGAGGTTAACACAGAGCGGCCTCCTACTCCATCAGAGCATCCCGCAACAAAATCCTCAGAGAAACTGTTGGTATTAAATCCAAACGGGACGTGGAATACCTATACCAAAGAAGCGTAATCCGCGTATATTTGTAGGGAATTCACAGGACTATGATGACAAAGAATAAAGTACTACTAGGATTGATTATTGTGGCGTTGGTATCTCGCATCGCCCCGCATTACCCTAACTTCACTGCCATGGGAGCTCTAGCCTTCTTCGGCGCTTCCCGCATCAAGAGCTTATGGGGATCTTTAGCGTTGGTAGTTGCTACGATGATGATCAGTGATTTGGTCATCAACAATCTTATCTACCCTACTGGTGAATTCGTTCTAATGTATTCAGGATCGCTCTTTACGTACGCCGGATTTGCTGCCTATGCACTGCTCGGCCGCAACGCAACGAACATGAGAAATGGTTCAGCGCTGCTCGTTGGTGGTTCTGTAGCGTTCTTCTTGCTCAGTAATCTTGGTGTTTTCCTAAGCGCCTACAGCTTGTTCCCTATGACTTGGGGTGGATTGATGGCCACTTATGCCGCGGCCGTTCCTTTCTACGCACCTGAGTTGATCTCCACAGCATTGTTTAGCGCAATGGCGTATGCTGCAGAGACCAAATTCAGTACGGTTAAAGCTTAATAGATGACCTGGCGGGGAATTACACCCGCAGGAACTGTTTCCAACAAATCACCTGAAGTGGAATACACGCGCAACTCACCGTTGCTTGCGTAATCTTTAGCGTCTAAGAAATATAGATTGCCCGCGTTTGCATTCAGTTTGTATCCACCTGGTAAAGTTATAGTAGACGTTTGCCAGTTCTGACCTGGAGTCCATTTTACAATGGCCCCGTCGTAGCTGTTGTTCAAGAAATAGCCGTTCGTGCCATCACTTGCCAAAGAAATTGCGTGCTTGTTGGTATTCGGGGCGACGGCTTGCTCTGAAAACCCTGAACCTGTGTATTTCCAGATGCTGGATTTCGTATCAGGACTAACACCCCAGTTCTGCTCCCCTGAATTCAACACAAATAGTTCGTTGCCAATCACAGCAAAGGAGTTGGGCACATCACCGGTATTGTGCATGGTCACTTCGTAAGTATTAACATTAATCTCGGCCACTTTGTAGGGACCTTCGTAGGTTCCAACGCCAACAAACAGCTTATTTTCAAAGACCATCATCTGCTCCGAGAAGTTCCCTACGTAGATGCTATCTACCTGGGCCCCCGTTTCCTTAGAAAGCACGTATACCGCGCTATCGTTCCAGTTAGATACAAAAATATTGCTGCCGTAAGCCGCCAAATAACGAGGTTGCTCTAGATCCACCGTCCACTTGTGCTGCAATGTATTTCTGTTGATTGCGCGCACCTTGTTGCTGTTGTTGATTGTGATAAATAGCAAAGAGTCGCTCTCCAGCATGTGCTGAGCGACGTTGCCCAATGGAAAGCCGTTCTCTAAAGCGAAGGCAGATTCAATGACGGTGTCCGCATCGTAAGCGGTAATTGTACCTGTACCTGTACCAAAAGGTCCTTCGTTGAGGATAAGGTGCAAATCAGTATAGAATCCTGAAGGACCTGAGGTGGGTGGCGTTTTGCCACAAGATGCCAAGGCTAATGCTGCAATGATGGCTAGGGATGATGAAATTCTCATGTGTTATGAATGTAGTTTAATGTTCAATAAATAGGTTCTGCCCGGCATAGGATAATATTGGTAGAATTGGCGCTGAGCTCCCGTAATGTTCTCAATGCGGAATACCCATTGCCAACGCTTGCGCTTACTGCTCAAAGAATATGCCAAATCCACCCAAGATTGGGCCGGCAATTCTCCTGTACGAGCGTTGTCTCGAAGCGTGTGCCGAAGTCCCGTGTAATAGCCGCGCAACATCAAGGTTCCTACAGGCAATTCTTGCTCTATGGTATATACTGCTTGTAAGGCCGGTCTATAGATCAACTGCTTCCCGATAATATTGGCGTTATTCGATGCCACATCTAGGATACGGCTGTATTGATGGGTGGTGTTGAAGGCATGTTGTTGATGCCATATTTTCCGCTGCACCCCTAAGTAAGTGGTACTGGTGTAAACGGAATAATAGTTTTGCGGGGTCCAATTTCCATCGCTTCCCGGCGCCCATTGAATCATCTGGTCGTAATACAATTGGTCCGATGTGAAACGAATGGTCCAAGTACCCTCGTGTTCCAACGAGTATTTAGCCCCGTACGAACGTTCTGCGCTAACCCCTACATTGCCTCCAGGGTTCCAATACATCTCGTTAAGTGTGGGCAATCGATAATAGCTCCCCACCGACCATTGTTGCAGCCATGGTTGTTTTGAACGCGAATACAAGGCATAGGCACTCCAATACACTTGATCCTGGTACTGCGCAAACTTTAGCACCGCATTCCAGTCTTGGTTCGGCTTTAGGTTCAGCTGCACCTGCGGCATCCATGCCGTTGCTGTTCTGTTCGTCCCCCCTGCCGTGTATCGATTCAACGACAAGTGTGCATGGTAATGCTTTTCGGTGCGGGTGTATAGCGCAGTGAATTGGCCAAAGGTATTGGTATCGCGCAACGTCCAAGAGGACATGGTATCGGTATAGGCCTGCCATTCTTGCGAAGCAAACAGCTTCATCTCGTTGTGCCCCCTTTTTAATTTGTACTTGAACCGCACCACCTCGTCCTCAAGATGGTTGATGTATCCTGGGCTTAGGATAGATCCGCTGTTGTTTTTTTCGCTCTGCGTATACCAGAGGTCGGAACTCCAATACGTTTTACCCATTGCCCCGCTAAAGCGTTGTAGATACGTAAGATCGCCATAATCGTTGCCGACCATTCTCCCTTCTAATGCCCCTAGTCGATAATCATATTCATTATCACTGCTGGTAAATCGTACGATGCTTTGGTAGCGGATCTTGGAGAAACTTCCCCATGAATGGGCGTTTAACGCACGCTCACCTATGCTCGTTAGGCCAACGGTGGTCGTTGTTCCCCTACCAGTTTTCGGACTTAAATTCAGATCTAATGCGCCCATTGAACCCATAGATGACGATGCGCCACCATTAATACCATCCACGATGGACGTGGTACTCAGCATCATGGCCGGAACCAAACTTAAATCCAACACCCCGGTGGCCATACTGCTGATATCTATGCCGTCCCAGAGTACCCGACTTTGCTCACTTGAAGCACCGCCAAAACTTGAAGCCACCACACTGCCCGGAGTATATTGCTTGAGATTGAATCGCGAATCCTTTTGTAGATAATCCGAGGCGCTTTCCACATCTGTGGCCAAGGAATCTGCTGAGGTACGGTATTCACTGCCTTTGGAAACCTGGCCTATAATATCGGCGGTCCAGAGCGTATCTACTTGGCCCCACATCAACATAGGGCACGCTACGGCTAGAAAAAGAAGCGTTTTGTTTTTCATCCTATTCCAGTGCTTGACCCAGAGCACCATTAAATATTCTTTATAGGCCAAGTCTTCTGGCTCTTCGCTCCCACACCTTCCTTCCCGCCTATGGCAGTGGCTATTGGTGCTTTCCACACGAATTACAGCTTCTGGCAAAGCCCCGGACTCCCACCGGGTTCCTTCTTCGGTTCAACTTCCGCTGAACAACCTATGGTGTAAAGGTACGCTTATGAATAACGCCCAAAGAGCTTGAGCGCACTATTATATGAACTTTCTAATTGTAAAGGATCCACGGTACAGTCGAAGCCACCAGCGGTAACGACGCTTAAGACCTTTTCTGTAGGCATGTTGCCGATCAAGGCATCACTGGCAAAAGGACAACCGCCAAAGCCACGCAGCGCTGTATCTATTCTTCTACAACCATGCTTTATGGCCTCTTGGGCCTTCGCAGCTGCTTCCCCGTAGATACTGTGCATGTGCGCACCCCAGGGCACTATCGACTCCGTATTCATCAATGCACTCAAGGCTCCTACCTTCTCCAAAGTGCCTTGCCCTGTGGTATCGCTCAAAGACACAATATCAGCGCCACATTCCACGGCTTGATGCAATCTTTCCAAGACCATAGCTACATCATAGGCTTCCCCATAGGGATTTCCAAAAGCCATGCTGAGGTATACGACGAGTTCCACATTGTGTGCAGAAGCCAAGTCTTTAACTCGCTTCAAATCTTCAATGGCTGCAGCTATGTCCTTTCTAGAATTGCGCTGTTGAAATTCCTCACTCACACTAAAGGGATAACCCCAGGCGTCAATGAAATCATATTGTGCGGCGCGTCTTGCTCCGCCTTCGTTGGCAACGATTGCCAGCAGCTTAGTCGGGCTCTTTGATTTGGCTTCCTCTAGCGCCCCAAATAGCTCATAAGCATCGGCCATTTGCGGCATGGCACGGGGGCTGACGAAACTACCCGCGTCCAAGGTATGGAACCCACATTGCAACAATTGCTTGAGGTAGGCTACTTTTTCCGAAGTAGGAATAAATTCATGAATGCCTTGCCAGGCATCGCGAGGACACTCTACAATAGAGATTTGGTTCATTTCTGAGAGTTGGATAGGTTCTCCCCCGAAATTACAAATTGCGGAGCATTCTACGCACCATCGCAGGACCTTCGTATAAAAATCCTGTCCAAACTTGTACTAGATCTGCCCCGGCGTTCAACTTCTCCTTGGCATCTGCTCCTGTGAAGATTCCACCTACTGCAACAATGGCAATACAACTTTTTAGTCTTGAACGCAAATAAGCAATGACTTCTGTACTTCGTTCGCGCAATACTTTTCCGCTCAATCCACCGGCACCTATGGCCTCCACCTTAGATGCAGGCGTGCGCAGGCCATCGCGAGAGATGGTCGTATTCGTAGCGACAATACCGTCTAGCTCCAAGCTATTGATGATGTCGATAATATCGTCTAATTGACCTTCGGTTAAATCTGGGGCGATTTTCAAAAGCAACGGCTTTTTACCCAAGGCATTATTCTTTTCCTGCACTGCTTTCAGCAGTTTTGTCAAGGGTTCTTTTTCCTGTAACTCCCTTAAATTCGGGGTGTTAGGAGAACTTACGTTGACCACAAAATAATCTACTACGGGATGCAAGGCTTCCACGCCCAAGAGGTAATCATTCAACGCATCCTCGTTTGGAGTCACCTTGTTTTTGCCAATATTTCCACCAATGATTAGATCCGTTTTACGCTTCATCAGTCGCAATACCGCTTCATCTAGACCGCCATTGTTGAAGCCCATGCGGTTGATCACTGATTCATCTTCTACCAGGCGGAACAACCTCGGTTTTGGGTTTCCGGCTTGAGGTTTAGGCGTTAAGGTTCCTACTTCGATGAAACCAAAACCGAAACTGGCCAACTCATTGTAGAGCTTGGCATCCTTGTCGAATCCGGCGGCGAGCCCTACTGGATTCTTAAAATTCAATCCCATCACCTGTTTTTCATGACCTTTGATAGAACCAAAGAACACATTGACCAATGATGCTATTCCTGGAATTCGGAAGGCCCATTTCAATGTCTTAAATGTGAAATGGTGGGCCTGCTCGGCGTTCATGAGGAACAAAATGGGTCGGATGAGACTCTTGTACATGTTAATATGATTTCAATCGGGCCAAATCTCTCTTGGCATCCTTCTCTTTTAATGACTGACGCTTGTCGTAGTTCTTCTTCCCTTTGGCCACCGCAATGTTGAGCTTAATCCAGCCTTTTTCGCTGATAAATAGCTTTGTGGGAACAACCGTCGTGCCTTGATCTTTGAGTGCTTTATCGATTTTATCGAGCTCCCTCTTGCTCAAGAGCAGCTTGCGTTCGCGGATGGGATCGTGGTTGAAGATGTTTCCGTGGGACCATTCCGTCACGTTCATGCCCTTGATGAATAGTTCGCCGCCGGTCATGTAGCAATACGCTTCCGCAATGGATGCCTTGCCCATGCGAATACTCTTCACCTCGGTGCCTACCAGTTGTAGTCCCGCAGTGTAAGTGTCCAACCATTCATAATCGAACTTGGCGCGTTTATTTTTAATCTCCACAGATTTCATACCGCAAAGGTACGTCACTCGCGGTCTTTGAGCATCGGAACGAAGGCTGCATCTCCCAACACCTTTTGAACAAAGGTGCCGTCGGCTTTTTTCTGAATTCGCACCATCTTTTGTGTGCCCTCACCAACAGGAATGATCATAATTCCTCCGGGCTTTAATTGCTTGAGCAGTTCTTTGGGCACATAGGGAGCGCCGCAGGTCACGATGATGCGATCAAATGGCGCAAAAACAGGCATGCCTTTGAATCCATCACCAAACTTTTGTTCCGCCCTGTACCCCATTAGCTGTAGCATGTGCTGGGAAAAATCGAAGAGCTCCTTTTGACGTTCGATGGTGAAGAGCTTCACGCCTAATTCACACAAAACCGCG
>JAURAE010000006.1 GCA_030829675.1 Schleiferiaceae bacterium | reverse complement strand
GTGGTCCGTGGCAATAACATCAATGCGATCGTCCAGTAGGGCCTTCCACAACAGGTCGCGATCCGCAGCAGTCTTGACCGCAGGATTCCACTTAATCAAGCTTCCTTTCTTGTGGTATTGGCTCTCGTCGAACCACAAGTGGTGCACACAAACCTCAGACGTAATGCGCTTCTCTGCCAATGGCTTTTTGTTCGAGAACAATTTCGTCTCCACCCCTGTCGAGATGTGGAATACGTGCAAACGGCTGTTGTATTTCTTGGCCAATTCCACCGCAAACTTCGAACTCAAAAGACAAGCCTCTTCGCTGCGAATTTTTGGGTGCATGTTCATAGGAATGTCCTCGCCATATTGTGCCTTCGCGGCCTCAAGATTTGCCTTAATAGTAGCCTCGTCCTCGCAATGAGTGATGAGTTGATGGTCTAATTGGAATATACCCTCCAGCGTCTTCTGGGCATCCACCAACATATTTCCTGTCGAGGATCCCATAAAAATTTTAATACCCGCCACATCCGTTTTTGAGACGCGTTTGAGCTCCTCAAGATTGTCGTTACTCGCTCCCATATTGAAGCTGTAGTTGGCCAGGCTCACCTCAGCCGCACGACTGTATTTTTTCTCTAGCTCCTCAATAGTGGTTACCGCAGGCTTGGTGTTGGGCTGTTCCATGTAAGAGGTAATTCCACCTGCAACGGCTGCAGCGCTCTCGGAAGCAATATCTCCTTTGTGGGTCAAACCCGGCTCGCGAAAGTGCACCTGGTCGTCAATGACACCTGGAATCAAATATTTACCCTCGGCATCAATGACATTCACATTGGCATTTTTAGGACCGATACTAGTGTCAATTTTAGCAATGCGACCGTTTTCAACAAGGAGATCCCCTTCAAGGATTTCTCCCTCATTGACCATTCGTGCATTTTTAATGAGGTAGGATTTTAACATAAACTATGGTAGGGGTTAGTTGGTCTTTTGAAACAAGCTCCAAAGCTTGAGTTTTATGACGCCAAAAATGGCTTCTTTAATGATGCCACTAGACATTTTAGATTGTCCTTCCGTGCGGTCGGTGAAAATCACCGGAACTTCGACGATGGACATTTTGCGCTGCCAAACTTTGAATTTCATCTCGATCTGGAAAGCATATCCGACGAAGTGAATCTTATCAAAATTTATGCCTTCAAGCGTGGTGCGCTTATAACATTTAAAACCTGCCGTGGCATCTTGTATCGGCATGCCTGTAATAAAGCGTACATAGACAGAGGCAAAGTAACTGAGCAGTACTCTACTCATGGGCCAATTCACCACATTCACCCCTTTCACATAACGCGAACCGATGGACAAATCTGCCCCATCTTCACAGGCCTTTTTCAATCGTGCCAAGTCGTTAGGATCATGAGAAAAATCACAGTCCATCTCAAAAATGTACTCATAACCGCGCGCCAAGGCCCACTTAAAACCGTGGATATACGCCGTTCCTAATCCTAATTTTCCAGTGCGTTCTTCGAGGTGAATGCGTCCGCCAAAGGCGTCCATCTTCTCGCGGACCACCTGTGCGGTGCCGTCTGGAGAACCGTCGTCCACAATTAAAACATCAAAGCCTTCGTTTAGATTCATGACCGTATCCAACATCTTACTGATGTTCTCGATCTCGTTATACGTAGGTATGATGACTAATGCGTTCGACATAGAGGACAAATGTAGCAAAGAAACCATAGTTTAGTAGTCATGAACAGCGATGTATATACACGTAAAATTTGGTGGAAAATTGCCATCATCTCCTTTGGAACCATCATCGGGCTTGCCTCGCTGTTGTACACCGAGTCTTTCTTAGGGGAATTGCGCAACGAAGAGGAGCGCAAAATCAAGCTCTGGGCCCAAGCCGTGGAGGAAGTCTTTTTTGCCGAAGACGATTCTAACTTGAGCTTTTTCACCCAAATCATTCAAGACAACACGACCATCCCGGTGATCTTGACCGACAATGAAGGGAACATCATCGCTCATCGAAATTTAAGTGTGCCGGAATCGAATCCGCAGAAGTACCTGCTGAGAAAATTGGACGAGTTTAAAACCTCTGGCCAAGTCCTCGAAAATCAGTTCGCCGACGGGCAAACCAACTACCTCTACTACAAGGGCTCCAACCTGCTTACCAAACTCCGCCTCTATCCGCTCATCCTACTGGCCGTCATCGGCATCTACATGCTCATCAGCTATATGGCCTTTTCCAATGCGCGCCGCAGCGAGCAAAACAAGGTGTGGACGGGTATGGCCAAGGAAACCGCCCACCAGATTGGCACCCCACTGAGCGCCCTGATGGGTTGGATCGCCTATCTCAAGGAGCAGTACCCGAAGGAGATTGCTTTTAGCGAAATGGAGAAGGACATTGACCGATTAACCGAAATCACAGACAGGTTCAGCAAAATCGGCTCACAACCGGAACTCAGCGACCTCAACCTCGATCAAACCATTTCCCGCACGGCCGATTACCTCGGCACGCGCTTGGGCAAGAAAATCAGCCTCACCACCAACTTAGGTACTGAAAGCAACGTCCAGCACAACGGGCAGCTCATCAGCTGGGTATTAGAGAACATGATCAAAAATGCCGCAGATGCTTTGGAGGGCGAGGGAGAAATCCGCATCCGCAAGGAAACCGCGGCCGCTGAGGTTCACTTGTTCATCAGCGACAATGGCAAGGGCATACCCGCCAACGACCAGCGCAAGATTTTCCACCCAGGATTCACCACCAAAAGTCGCGGTTGGGGCTTAGGCCTTAGCTTGGCCAAGCGCATCATTGAAGATTACCACCAGGGCAAGGTAATCCTCGTCGAAAGTGGTATTCAGGTGGGTACGACCTTTAAAATCACCCTTCCAAAGGCCTGATGAAACACGCCACACTGTACCTCCATATTCCCTATTGCAAGCAAGCTTGCCACTATTGCGATTTTCACTTTTCTACCGTACGCTCGACCGAAAATGAGGTCGTGGAGCGGATGTTAAGGGAATTGGCCGAGGGTCAACCTATGTGGTCTGACTATGAATTCACCAGCCTCTACTTTGGAGGCGGTACCCCAAGCATTGTGGCGCCGGAACTCCTAGAACGATTCATTACCCATGCCTCTTCATTGTATACCCTACGCGAGGATGTAGAGATTACCCTCGAGGCGAATCCAGACGACATTACCCCCGAACGACTAGCCCAATGGCACAGCATCGGGATCAATAGATTGAGCGTGGGACTGCAGAGCTTTGACGATGGGGAATTGGCCATGATGAATCGTGCGCATCATTCGAACCATAGCCGGCAGTGCCTAAAGTGGATTTCTGAAAGCTATATCGAAAATTATACGGTCGATCTCATGTACGGCATGCCCGGCAGCACGGTCGAAAGTTGGCAGAATCAACTCAACACTCTCGCGTCATTCCGTCCACCACATTTGAGTTGCTATGCCTTAACCGTCGAGGAAAAAACCGTCCTACATCAACAGGTGAAAAACGGTGTGATTTCCCTTCCCGCCGATGAAGTTATCGTGAAGCAGTTCGAAGTTTTGGACCACTGGGCCAACGCCCATGGCTATGCGCATTACGAACTATCTAATTTTGCACAGCCCGGCAAGCACAGCAGGCACAATAGCCACTATTGGACAGGAGCGCCTTATCTCGGCATTGGGCCTGGGGCGCATTCCTTTGATGGCACCCGCCGTTGGTGGAACATTTCCAATAACACCTTATACTCGAGAGGCGCCAAGCCTACGGAAGAACAGCTCTCCCCTCAAGACCTACTGCACGAGCGATTGATGGTACGCCTTCGTACCGCCGCGGGATTCAGATGGGACAATGATTTTCCGCACGAGCTGGGTCGGGCGGAGCGGTTCATTTTGGAGCAGGAGGTGGCTCGAGCGGTGGCGCAGGGAGAACTTGTAGCCAACGATGGAGGTTTTGCCATACCGGTAGCGCGTTGGATGGAGAGCGATAGAATTATTGCCCAATTATTTTTGGATTGACCTATCTTGTCAAAGATGAAAAACAGTCCACTAGATCTCGAATTTGTTGCAGACCTCAGTTTGCCTGTGGGCGATGTCCCTCGTGCCTGGTACATCGACGCGCCCACGTTTGAACCCGTTCGATTGGGGGATTGGGTAGGAAGCGTTGCCGAAGGCGGTGCCGTAAACTTTTTCAATGTGGGCTTCAACCCTCATGCACACAGCACACACACCGAGACTGCCGGTCATATTCTGCCCGAACGCCACAGCGTTCACCAACACTTCAAAGATTACTTCACCAAAGCCCTCGTACTCACGGTGGCCCCCAGCAATGGCGTAATTACATTGGAGGATTTCAAAGTGCGCTGGGAAGTCCTTGCTGAAGACGCAGTGAAATCTGTGATCGTGCGTACCGAAATAGAGCCGGATCGTGTGGCTAACCGTGCCTATAGCAATACGGATTGGCCGTACCTCGACGCAGACATAGGTACATTCCTTCGCGAGCATGGTGTGGATCATTTACTCATCGATCAACCTAGTGTCGATAAAGAAGAAGATGGCGGGGCTCTCGCATGTCATCGAGCATTTTGGGGACCACAGCCTGAGCAGCACCTGCACCGAACCATTTCAGAGCTCCTGCACATTCCGGCCCATGTCCAAGACGGCCACTACCTGCTCAATTTACAGGTAGCACCATTGGACAATGATGCGGCGCCGTCGCGCCCATTGCTATACCGCTAAACCTTAAGCTTTACGGGTATGAGCATCCACGGCTGCTAAAGTGGCCATGTTTACTATCTCACGGACCGATGCCCCTAGCTGCAACACGTGTGCACTGCGCTTGGTACCGATTAATAACGGACCTATAGCCTCTGCAGCACCAAAACTCTGCAACATCTTGTAGGCAATGTTTCCGGCGGCAAGGTTCGGGAAGATAAAGACATTGGCCTTGTGTCCTACCAAATCCGAGAACGGGAAGCTTTCCTCCAATAATGCGTTATCTAATGCAAAGTTGGCCTGCATTTCACCATCTACGATGAGCTCAGGGTGTTCGCTACGCAGGCGTTTACTTACCTCCGCCATTTTTCGAGCATCTGGTCCATTGCTCGATCCGAAGTTCGAATAGCTCAACAGGGCAATTTTTGGTGTAATGTTCGTGCGCTTCACGGTGTCCGCGACATTCAGGACCATTTGTACCAAATCATCAGCCGACGGATCTAAATTAATCGTCGTATCGGCGAAGAACATAGGACCGCGTTTAGTCAACAAGGTGTACATCCCTGCTGCTTTGCGAATGCCTTCCTCCATTCCAATGATGCGCAGGATAGGGCGAAGTGCCGTTGGATATTTTACAGTCAAACCGCTAATCAAGGCATCTGCGGCACCTTCGCGTAGCATCATGTTACCGTAGTATTCGCGGGATTTTATTTTAGAGCGACATTCTGCCAAGGTCCAGCCACCGCGCTTGCGCAGGGCGTACATGTCGTTGGCGTATTTCTCACGTCCTTCTGAGTTGGCGATAATATCTATGAATTCAGCACCATCAAGCTCAAGCTGGTATTCTTCGATGATGGACTCCATTTTCGACATCGACCCAAGTAGGATAGGTTTAGCTACACCGTTGGCGATGAGAATTTCGGCGGCCTTCAAAATGCGGTAATGATCACCTTCTGTGAAAACGATGCGTTGTGGATTACGGCGTGCGTTTTCATTGAGCAAACGAATGAATTTATCGTCGCGCCCTAGACGGTCACTGAGTTCTCTTTCATAGGCATCCCAATCCTTGATAGGTGCTTTGGCCACACCGCTGTCCATGGCCGCTTTAGCAACGGCTGGAGCGACGGTGGTGATCAGTCGAGGATCGAAGGGTTTTGGGATAATATAATTGGTCCCAAAAGACAGGTTACTCTCTGCATAGGCCAAGTTTACAATCTCCGGCACCGGCTCTTTCGCCAGGTCTGCAATGGCACGTACTGCAGCTAGTTTCATCTCCTCGTTAATCTTGGACGAGCGCACATCTAGTGCCCCACGGAAAATGAATGGGAAGCCTAATACGTTATTGACTTGGTTCGGATTATCGGAGCGACCGGTGGCCATAATGATATCCTCACGTGCACTGATCGCATCTTGATATGTAATCTCGGGATCCGGATTCGCCAAGGCAAAAACAATAGGGTTTGGCGCCATACTGGCCACCATTTTCTTACTCACAATACCGCCTTTCGACAAGCCCACAAAAACGTCGGCATTCTTTAAGAGTTCTTCAAGTTGTGCTTCAGGATGGTCTTGGGCGAAGATGGCCTTTTCCTCGGTAAGAGACTCACGACATTGAGTAATTAATCCCTTCGAGTCGCACATGAAAAGGTTCTTAGTCTGCACGCCTAGGGCTAGGTATAATTTGGCACACGAGATGGCGGATGCCCCCGCGCCGTTGAAGACCACTTTAACCTTGGTAATGTCTTTATTCGCTATTTCCAAGGCGTTCAACAAGGCGGCTGCCGTGATGATGGCAGTTCCGTGTTGGTCGTCGTGCATGATGGGAATGTCCAATTCTTCCTTGAGACGCTTCTCGATATAAAAACAATCGGGCGCTTTAATATCCTCGAGATTGATTCCCCCAAAAGTTGGGGCCACGGCCTTTACCGTCTCAATAAATTTATCTGGATCTGCTGCGTCCAATTCTAAATCGAACACATCAATGTCCGCGAAAATCTTGAACAACACGCCCTTTCCTTCCATCACCGGTTTTGAAGCCTCAGGACCGATATCCCCCAGACCCAGTACTGCTGTACCGTTCGAGATCACTGCAACCAAGTTTCCCTTCGCCGTGTATTTGTAGACATCCTCCGGGTTGGCAGCGATTTCCAAACATGGATCCGCCACGCCAGGTGAATAGGCAATACTCAAGTCGCGTTGCGAGTTCGACGGCTTGGTCGGCACCACCTCAATCTTACCGGGTTTCGGCATTTGGTGGTACTGAAGGGTATCTTTCTTTTTAATTGGTCCTTGACTCATAACGAGTGAAATTAGTACAAAAAGGTATTGAACGGAAACCTAGTCGCATGGATTTCTGAGGCCACGCGATACACGGTTCTCCGTAATTCGTCAATATTATTGCGGTCTTGCGCGCTGATAAACACGGCACGTTCTCCGACTTTGTTCATCCAACTACGCTTCCAATGATCCAGATCATAATTGCGCTGTGTGAGCTCAAGTTCAAACTCATCGGCCTCCTCATGCGTGAAGGCATCAATCTTATTAAAGACCATGATGGTAGGCTTATCTTGACTCTGAATCTCGTGTAAAATGGTATTCACGCTGGCGATGTGGTCCATGAAACTAGGGTGGCTAATGTCCACCACATGCAACAACACATCCGCCTCGCGCACCTCATCAAGGGTTGATTTAAAACTCTCGACCAATTGCGTCGGTAACTTCCTAATGAACCCAACCGTGTCGGTAAGTAGCAATGGCAAATTATCGATGTTGATTTTACGCACTGTAGTATCTAAAGTGGCAAAAAGCTTATTCTCGGCCAACACATCGGTCTTACACAATAAGTTCAACAGCGTACTCTTCCCAACGTTTGTATAACCTACCAAAGCAACACGGCTTAGCTTTCCCCTATTGCTACGCTGAGTTGTCATCTGAACGTCGATCTTCTCCAGCTTCTTTTTTAATAAAGCAATTTTCTGCTGAATGATACGACGGTCCGTCTCAATCTGTGTTTCCCCAGGACCGCGCATCCCAATCCCCCCTTTTTGACGCTCAAGGTGTGTCCACATTCGAGTCAGTCGCGGGAGCAGGTATTGATATTGGGCCAATTCTACTTGGGTCCGAGCATAACTGGTTTGCGCACGGGCAGCAAAGATGTCCAGAATCAAATTCGTTCGGTCCATCACCTTCACCTCCAATAATGCCTCAATATTTTTCAGCTGCGACGGAGTAAGCTCGTCATCGAATACGACCAAATCAATATTTTCCGCATCCACATACCCCTTGATCTCCTCCATTTTCCCAGATCCTAAGAAAGTCCGAGTATCAGGACGAGATAATTTCTGGGTGAAGATGTGCAACGTATCCGCCCCGGCTGTATCCGCAAGGAACCTAAGTTCCTCCAAATACTCCATGGACTTCTCCTCATCTTGGTCCTTATTAATAATACCAATGAGGATACAACGCTCACGTTGAAGCGAATCCTTTTTCTTGAGCTCTAACATGTCTGAGGATTATGCGCCTTGCAAGAAGGCTTCCCAGGGTAATCGCAAAGCGATCAAAAACAAACCGATGCCAAACCAAACCACTATCGGCTTCGCTTTCTCGGCATCCGTAGCGCCTCTCTTCGACTTCGCATTGCCAATGGTGATCAAAACCGCTGCAATAATCATCGTCATAGGGTGTTCTACGTATTTGAAACGCAAGGCACCATCGCCCATCAAGGTTCCCATATCCGAGAACATATCCATGTTGAATCCGAACAACATGATCAGTCCGATGGTCACTTGAAGGTGAGTAAGAATCAGCGCGATTTTATTTTGACGGGCCAATTTATCGGTAAACGCATTGTCCGATTTCCAGGCCAAGAAGTTCTGAACCAATACTGCCAACATTAACAATAAGTAGACAAAAGGCAGCCAATGATGTAAGTGTAGTAATCCTGTGTACATCTATTCGTATTTTTCACAAAGTTACAAATCCACACGAAGCACACCCCCACTGTGAAGAAATACCTTTTATACACATTACTTGCAGCCCTACTTTTCTTTGGCGGCCTCATACCCCTACTCAATCTAGAGTCTGTTCAAGAGCGCTATACCCCATCCACCAGCACTCTTGCCTTCCCTCCCCTTCGCGGCGACCTTCAACGACTGCAACAAAGCATCACCTATAAGACCATTAGCCAAGACCCCCGAATGCTCGACACCACGGCATTCGACGGCTTTGGCCAATTCCTTCGCTCTTCCTATCCGGACCTTTTCGCCACCCTAACCGTCGACACCTTTAGCACCCACACCTACTTCTTACACTGGCCCAGTCCTTCCCCCGAATCCAAAAACTATCTCTTCATTGCCCACCAAGATGTGGTTCCAGTCGATCAAAAAAGCCTCGACCAATGGCATTACCCGCCCTTCAGCGGCGCGTTCGAAGGTGCCCCAGGTGATTCTGAAGGCGCCGAAATAGGCTACATCTATGGACGCGGTACCCTTGATGACAAAAGTTCCCTTATGGCCCTCATGGAAACCCTCGAGTCCCTAGCGTTTCAAAACTTTCAACCTGCTCATAACCTCTATTTTTGCCTAGGTCAAGACGAGGAAATAGGTGGACAAGCAGGAGCAGCTCTCGTTGCGGAACATTGTCGCCAGACCGGACTCTCCTTTGAAGCCATCCTAGACGAAGGCGGCATCATTTCCACGGGCAGCATCCCCGGACTCAAGGAATCCCCAGTTGCTCTAATTGGCACTGCAGAAAAAGGATACCTCAGCGTAGAAGTTTCCTTTAATGTCGCTGGCGGCCACAGCAGCATGCCCAATAGCCAAACCGCCATCACCCAAAGCGCAGGATTCATCAATGACCTCAGCGAAGGACTCTTCGAACCCCAATTCTCCCAACCCCTCAACGGCTTCATCGACCACCTCGCCCCTGAGATGCCTTGGACCCTGAAAACCGTTTTTGCCAATCGCTACCTCACCGAACCTCTCCTTTTAAACCTCTATCAAAAGAGCCATACGGGACGCGCCCTCACTAACAACACCGCAGTGGCCACGATCATGGCTTCAGGCATCAAGGATAATGTGGTTCCTGCGAGCGCCCGAGTCGTTTGTAATACCCGAATCTTGCCCGGCACTACCCCAGAGGATGTGCTCGCGCGCTACCAGGCGCTCGCAGCAGAATATGGGGGCACCGTGGAACCCTACCAAAATATGGGCAGCGCCGCGACCAATACTTCGAGTACGGAGAGTGAAGATTTCGTGAAATTGGGACAAGCAGTGAAAGAGATTTTCCCAGAGGCGCTGATTAGCCCTTATTTGACCATTGGCGGCACCGACAGCAAGAATTTCGAAGGGTTATCGAAGAACACCTATCGCTTTTTACCCATGACCCTAAGCCCGGACGAAGTGGGCGGCATTCACGGCACCAACGAGCGCATCGATTTGGAAGAGTATCGCAAGATGGTGCGCTGGTATACGACCTTGGTCCAATTATGGGGTGAAGGGGAGTTTCCAAGTGCGAGCCATGAATAATAGCATCATCTGCTAGCGCTCGAGATGGCTCCATCTCGATGAGGAACAGACACAAAAAAACCCGGGCGCTCCGCGCCCGGGTTTTTTCAAATATAAATAACTCTCCTGTTATTGAATGCCAATATGGAAGTCTTGAATCACTCCTTCCTCATTGCGGAAAAAGTCCATTTCACAACGGAATTGACCAGCATTTTGACTGCTGAAACGTCCCGATGCGTGAAACATCATACCATCTGACACACCTTCTTCAGAAGTAAACGTGCCAAGAAATACATCATCGGGAGTAGTAACTTCAACAATTGAATTGATCACTCTATCGTTTTCCACTTCGATTTCCAAGTCTGCAAACGCTTTGCCCTCAAAAAATGGCCCGGTAACCTGCAACTCAACTTTCTTTAGTTTCAATTGCATTACCTCGCGACGAACTTCTGTTTTAGTAGCTTCACCTGCAGCGTGGCTCTCGTGACCGCCACCAAGAATTGGTGCAATAACAAGACCTACCAAACAAGTCAACTTAATCAAGATATTCATCGATGGGCCCGAAGTATCCTTAAATGGATCACCTACTGTATCACCAGTAACTGCCGCCTTGTGCGCCTCAGAACCTTTGTAAGTCATTTCACCGTCAATCATAACGCCCGCCTCGAAAGACTTCTTAGCGTTGTCCCAAGCACCACCAGCGTTGTTCTGGAAGATGGCCCAAAGAACACCTGATACAGCAACACCAGCCATGTAACCTCCAAGCATTTCAGCAGCTTCTTGGCCAGTGTAACCAAATGCCATAGGTAAGAAAGCTACAACAAGTGGGAAGAGAATAGTCATTGCTCCTGGCAACATCATTTCTTTCAAAGATGCCTCTGTAGAGATGGCAACACACTTATCATATTCCGGCTCTGCCTCGTATTCCATAATACCTGGAATCTCTTTGAACTGACGACGCACCTCTTTAACCATCTCCATGGCAGCTTTACCCACAGCGTTCATTGCCAGAGCAGAGAACACTACTGGAACCATACCCCCTACGAATAGCATCGCAAGAACTGGTGCCTTAAAGATGTTGATACCGTCAATACCTGTGAAGGTTACGAAGGCTGCGAACAATGCCAAAGCAGTAAGTGCTGCAGAAGCAATGGCGAAACCTTTACCGATAGCCGCAGTGGTATTACCTACAGAATCTAAGATATCTGTGCGCTCACGTACTTCATCCGGAAGTTCACTCATCTCGGCGATACCACCGGCATTATCAGCGATAGGACCAAAGGCGTCGATAGCCAACTGCATTGCAGTAGTTGCCATCATCGCTGATGCAGCGATAGCCACACCGTAAAATCCTGCAAATGCGTAAGAAGACCAGATCGCTCCAGCGAAAAGGAGGATAGGAGCAAACGTAGAAATCATACCAACACCTAGGCCTGCAATGATATTTGTTGCAGCGCCTGTAGCTGATTTCTGAACGATATCCATAATTGGCTTTTTACCTAATCCAGTGTAATATTCTGTGAAGTATGAGATCAAAGCACCTACAACTAAACCAACAATTACGGCTCCAAAAACGGCATTACGCGTAACTTCTTTGTAGCCTTCACCGAAGAACTTCATGCTCAACGTATCTGGTAGAAGCATTTGAATCAATACGTATGAACCGATACCAGTCAAAATGATTGAAGACCAGTTACCGATGTTCAAGGCGCGTTGAACCTCTGGCTCTTTCGCGCTATTATCTTTAATACGAATGAAGAATGTACCGATGATAGAGAAGATAATACCTACACCAGCAATCATCATTGGAAGTAGGATAGGTCCGTGGTTTTCTAGGAAGGTACCTGTGCTTATCAAGTTGTCATTGATTACATAGTTACCTAATACCATAGAAGCCAATACTGTGGCTACGTACGAGCCGAACAAATCAGCACCCATACCTGCAACATCACCTACGTTATCCCCTACGTTATCTGCAATAGTCGCTGGGTTACGAGGATCATCTTCAGGAATACCTGCTTCTACTTTACCTACAAGGTCAGCACCGACGTCGGCAGCTTTTGTGTAGATACCGCCACCTACACGCGCAAACAACGCGATAGATTCAGCACCTAGAGAGAAACCAGCTAGTGCCTCAAGAACAATGGTCATCTCATTGTAGAAGGTATCCTCTCCAACGATGAACCAGTTTGAAAGTATAATAAATAGAAAGCCAAGTCCAAATACTGCGAGACCAGCAACACCTAGACCCATTACAGTACCTCCACGGAAAGAAACCTTCAATGCTTGTGGCAAAGAGGTTCTTGCGGCTTCAGTAGTTCTTACGTTTGAATCCGTAGCGATACGCATACCGATATTACCCGCAACAGCAGAGAATACAGCACCAATGACGAATGCAACTACGATGAACCAGTGGGTGGTTTCTACAATCGACGAAACGACGCCAAGTAAAATACCCGCTACAACAACAAAGATTCCTAAAATGCGGTATTCAGCATTCAAGAATGCCAAGGCGCCCTCTTTAATGTAAGCCGCCAGTTTTGACATTTTCTCTGTGCCTGAACCTTGCTTTACGACCCAATTGCGTAAAACCCACATGTAGATTAGACCAACGGCACCAAATACCGGCACCAAATAAAGCATATTTTCCATTATAACGATGGTTTGATAAAAAATCAGCCCTCCTTGCGTTTACAAAGAGGGCTGCAAATATAAGTCTTAGAGTCTTTATCTCAACCTAGGTCGAAAAACCTCTAGGTTATTTAACATACATCACCGATTTCACAGCGTCGATCACCTGTCCTACCTGGGGCAAGAATGCCTCTAGAAGGGTTGGCGAATATGGCGCTGGAGTATCAGTGGTAGTGATGCGCTTTACAGGAGCATCGAGGTAATCGAAGGCTTCAGATTGTACTTTGTACGCGATTTCAGTCGCAATAGAGCCCAACGGCCATGCTTCTTCCAAACATACCAAGCGGTTAGTTTTCTTCACGCTTTCGATCACTGTGGCGTAATCAATTGGACGAACTGTACGCAAATCAATAATCTCACAAGAAATGCCTTCCGCAGCCAACAAATCTGCTGCTTCGTATGCCACTTTAATGATTTTACCGAACGACACGATGGTTACATCAGTACCCTTGCGCTTGATATCAGCTACACCAATAGGCAATAGGTATTCGCCTTCTGGCACCTCACCTTTGTCGCCGTACATCTGCTCGCTTTCCATGAAGATCACGGGATCGTTGTCGCGAATGGCGCTCTTCAATAACCCTTTACAATCGTAAGGGTTAGAAGGAACGATTACTTTCAAACCTGGACAGTTTGCGTACCAGCTCTCAAAGGCTTGAGAGTGTGTCGCTGCCAACTGACCGGCAGAAGCCGTAGGTCCACGGAATACTATAGGTACGTTTATCTGACCACCTGACATCTGCTTCATTTTCGCAGCGTTGTTGATGATCTGGTCGATGGCCACCATCGAGAAGTTGAACGTCATGAATTCTACGATAGGACGCAAACCATTCATGGCTGCACCCACAGAAATACCGGCAAAACCAAGCTCTGCGATAGGCGTATCAAGGACGCGTTTCGGACCAAATTCGTCCAACATGCCTTTCGATGCCTTGTAGGCTCCGTTGTATTCCGCTACTTCTTCACCCATCAAATAGATGCTCTCGTCGCGGCGCATTTCCTCGCTCATGGCCTCACATACGGCCTCTCTAAACTGGATTGTCTTCATAGTCAATAGATGTGTCGAGCGGCAAATATAGTATGCATTGCGGAGGTAGACTACCACAAAGTGGTATAGGAGGGAGAAAACTCAACAATTCCTACTTTTTTCCTTTGGATTTATTATGCATGCATAGTAATTTTAGGGGCAGAAAAACAGCTATCACGTGAATATTCTTGTTTGTATCAGCCATGTACCCGACACTACCGCGAAGATTAACTTCACTGCGGACGGTTCGGCATTGGATCCTGCAGGTGTCCAATTCGTCATTAACCCCTACGACGAATTTGGATTGACCAAAGCCCTGCACATTAAAGAAGCCCAAGGCGCGACCATCACCGTGCTGAACGTGGGCGGACCAGAAACAGAACCTACTCTACGCAAAGCATTGGCCATTGGAGCCGATCAAGCCGTACGCATTAACGCCACCCCTACGGACGCTATCACAGTTGCAAAGTCCATCAAGAACCACATACAGGCGAACGCGTATGATTTGATCATTTGTGGACAGGAAAGCATCGACTACAACGGACAACAAGTTCCTGCCATGGTCGCGGCATTCCTCGATCTTCCATTTGTCAATGCTTGTGTAGGCTTAGATATCAATGGCGGTTCGGCTACCGCTAAGGCAGAAATCGACGGCGGACACGCCTCGTACAGCTGTTCACTTCCTATGGTCGTGGGCGGTAAAAAAGGATTGGTTGAAGAAAAAGACCTCCGTATCCCGAACATGCGCGGCATCATGACGGCTCGCACCAAACCTCTTGCAGTGGAAGAAGGCGAGGGCGGCAGTCATACCGCAGCGGTTTCCTTTGCCAAACCGGCGGCGAAATCTGCAGTAAAATTGGTCCCAGCAGATCAAGTAAATGAGCTTGTACGCCTGCTACACGAAGAATCGAAATCCATCTAAAACGAAGAATGATGATTGTAGTATTTGTTGAAAGTTGGAACAACCAATTCAAAAAGGCTTCGTTTGAAGCAGTGAGCTATGCCCGCAGCTGGGCCAACATGGCCGGATGCGGCGTACGCGCCATCACCTCTGCTTCGGCAGAGAACGCGAACCAATTGACCCAATACGGTGCCGATGAAATCGCAACCCTAGAACTCGCACAAACTGGCGCCGGTATTGGCGCACAATTAGCAGGACTTGTAGGCGACGCTCAAGGCGTTGTTGTCGCAGGAACTGCCTTGGGGAAAATTGTTGCCCCTACCCTTGCCGCATTGACCAGCGGCGCGTTGAGTACCAATACCACCGGCACACCGACCAGCACAAGTCCTGTAACGGTGGAGCGTGGCGCCTTCTCCTCTAAGGGGATTGAAACGATCTCATTGAACAACGGATTGCCTATCATCAGCTTCGTTCCTAATGCCATCGGCATCAAAGAAGCAGCAGGTGCAGGCACAATGACTTCAGCTGAAGCAGCGGGAACAGATAAACTCACCACCAATGAAGTGAGCATCGCCAGCGGCAAGGTGGCATTACCGGAAGCAGAAATCGTAGTTAGTGCAGGTCGAGGCTTGAAAGGTCCCGAAAATTGGGGCATGATAGAAGAGCTCGCCGACGTGCTTGGCGCGGCCACTGCATGCTCAAAACCGGTCAGTGATATTGGGTGGAGACCCCATAGTGAACACGTGGGTCAAACCGGCATCCAAGTCAACCCGAATCTGTATATTGCGGTAGGAATTTCAGGCGCTATTCAACACCTCGCTGGGGTGAGCGCGTCGAAGACTATCGTAGCCATAAACACCGACCCTGAGGCACCATTCTTCAAGGCGGCGGATTACGGGATTGTTGGCGACGCTTTTGAAGTTGTTCCTCAGCTGATTGAGGAACTGCGCGCCTTCAAGGCCGCCAACTAAATGCATGAAGTAGAACTCACTGTAAAAGGACTCTCATACAGTCAAGGAAAGTCAGGAGCTTATGCCCTCATTCTCGCCGAGAAAGGTGAGAGAGGCCGTAAGCTTCCCGTCGTTATAGGCGGTGCTGAAGCGCAAAGTATCGCCGTTGCCATGGAGAAATCTGTGGCCCCTCCCCGTCCACTGACACACGATACTTGGGTCAACATGCTCAAAGAGATGAACGTCATTGTGGAGAAGGTGGTCATTCACCGATTGGTTAATGGGGTCTTCTTCGCTAGTATTTACAGCGTGGATGAAAACGGCAAGCAATTAATATTTGATTCACGCCCTTCCGATGCAGTGGCACTAGCCGTTCGTGTGGAATGCCCCATTTATGCGCTGGATTCTTTATTGGAACAAGCCGGTATTACCCCTCAGGAAGAACAAGAGGCGGACGGTACAGCGGCTATGGAGGAGGAAGAATTGGACACCCCTGAAGAACAAAGTAGAGAAGAGCTTGAGCAATTGCTTGAGGAGGCCGTGGAAAATGAAGATTATGAACTGGCCGCTAGGCTGAGAGATAAATTAGATAAGCTCAAATGATTCTGAGAAGTATTTTAGGAATCGCCGTACTCACCGCCGTGTTGTGGCTTTTCAGTTCGAACAAAAAAGCCATTAATTGGTGGATGGTTGTGAAGGGCCTTGGGCTCCAATTCATCCTAGCCTTAGGCGTTCTCAAAGTTCCTGGCGTGAGCTGGGCCTTCGAAAAATTCAGCCTAGCCGCAGTCACATTACTCGACTTCACTCGTGAAGGATCTACGTTCTTATTTGGCTCACTAATCACAAATACTTCCAGTTTCGGCTACCTGTTCGCCTTCCAAGTGTTGCCAACGGTCATCTTCTTCTCAGCAGTAACCTCTTTATTGTACTACTTCGGCATCCTCCAAAAAGTCGTGAAAGCCATGGCTTGGGTGATGCAGAAAACACTTCGTCTATCTGGGGCAGAATCCCTCGCCGCTGCAGGCAATATCTTCATTGGTCAGACCGAAGCACCCTTGCTGGTTAAACCCTATATCGCTAAGATGAGCCGTTCAGAATTGCTCAGCTTGATGGCAGGGGGTATGGCCACCATCGCCGGAGGTGTATTGGCCGCTTACATCGGTTATTTGGGCGGTGATGATCCAGAGCGCCAATTATTTTTTGCCAAACACCTATTGACCGCATCCGTCCTTTCGGCTCCGGCTGCCTTGATCAGCGCAAAAATTTTGTTACCTGAAACAGAAGATGTAGAAGAAGTTGCCGAGATCAGCTCGCAAGATATGGGTTCAAATGCCCTTGATGCCATTTCAAACGGAACCACTGAAGGGGTCAAGCTTGCAGTGAACGTTGGCGCCATGCTATTGGTTTTTACCGCCCTTGTCTATGGAGTAAATTACCTTTTTGTAGAGGGCATAGGTTCTTGGACCGGCTTGAACGCTTGGACTGCTGATTTCACCAATGGTCGCTACGACACCTTCTCATTGCAATTCATCATGGGAGCACTTTTGAGCCCGATCGCATGGATTCTCGGGGTACCTCCGGAGGATTTGTTGTTGGTGGGCCAATTACTTGGCGAAAAAACCATCCTCAACGAATTCTATGCCTATGTGACGCTGACCGATATGAAAAATGCCGGTCTATTTACATCAGAACGCTCTATCATCCTCAGTACTTACATGCTTTGTGGGTTCGCCAACATTGCAAGTATTGGTATTCAAATCGGTGGTATTGGAACCATTGCGCCGTCGAGACGCAAAGACTTGAGCGAGCTCAGCATCAAAGCGCTTATCGCCGGCACTGTTGCCTCTCTATACACCGCTGCAATCGTCGGATTAATGATCTAATATGTCCACACCTCAGACCATAGAAAAAGTCATCTTGGGCGTTGACCCTGGGACAGTGGTTATGGGGTATAGCGTGGTTCATATTGTGAAGGGTGAGATTAAACCCTTGGTCATGGATGTGATTAAGTTCAACACGAAATTGGACCATTATACCCGCTTGGCTAAAATCTTCGAAGAACTCTCCAAAATCGTCACGCTATACACTCCGGACGAAATGGCCCTCGAGGCGCCTTTCTTCGGGAAGAATGTGCAATCCATGCTGAAACTTGGGCGTGCTCAGGGTGTTTGTATGGCCGCCGCCTTATCGAAGAAAATTCCGGTGTTCGAATACAGCCCGCGTTTGGTCAAGCAAAGTATCGTAGGTAACGGGAACGCGAGCAAGGAGCAAGTCAGCGGCATGCTCAAAGCAATGTTTCCAGGGGCGGAACACAGTTATCTAGATGCCTCTGATGCCCTTGCTGTGGCCGTATGTCACCACAACCAAACCACTGGAATTGCAGCTCCGAAACACGGCGCAGGGAGCAAAAAAAACTCCGGCAAAAAAGGCCGGAGTGGAAATTGGGAACAATTTATTCAGCAGAATCCAGAGCGTCTGAAATAGACGACGCTATGGACATCATTTCCTCACTGCTCAAGGACAAGGGGGTATTTGCGAAGCTTAACTCGTGCTCGGCCTCGATAGGCACTAGATGCAAATGTGCATGGGGCACTTCCATCCCTAAGACCATCGATCCTATTCGCTTACAGGGCACCGCTTTCTTAAGCGCCTTCGCCACGCGCTGACTAAACACCATGAGTCGTTGGTAATCCTCCTCTGGCAATTCATATAGCTCGTCTACCTCAACCTTAGGCACACAAAGCGTGTGGCCTTTTTTTAAAGGACGAATGTCTAAGAAGGCAATGTTGTGTGCATCCTCTGCCACCTTATAGCAAGGAATATCTCCAGCGATAATTTTGGTGAAGATGCTCGACATATTCTAAGCCATGGTGATTTCGAGAACTTCAAAATTCATAGTACCGCGAGGTACTTGAATCTCAGCAATCTCTCCTACTCGCTTTCCAAGAAGACCTTTTCCGATAGGGCTGCTCACAGAAATCTTGCTCTGCTTGATATCTGCCTCTTTTTCCGCTACAAGGCTGTAAGTCATAGTAGCTCCATTGGCAACGTTTTTCAACTTTACCTTGGTCAATACACCAACTTTGGTAAGGTCTATATTCTCACTGTCCAATAATCGTGCATTAGCTAAAGCATCCTCAAGTTTTGCAATTTTCATTTCCAACAGCCCTTGAGCCTCTTTCGCAGCGTCGTATTCCGCGTTCTCACTCAAATCACCCTTATCTCTTGCCTCAGCAATCTGATTCGAGATGTGCGGACGTTCCACAGTTTTCATGTGCTCTAATTCCGCACGTAGTTTTTTCAACCCGTCCGGTGTGTAATAACTTACTGATGACATTTCTGTAATGGTCTTACTAAAAAAGAGGCCAAACGGCCTCTCTTAAACTTTAATACTGCAAAGGTATATAACTTTCCGAATTACAAGCTAATGCGTACTCCAATAGAGTGAATTCCACTGAATGCAGAAGTAGTTCCGCGGTACGAATAATCAATGGCAAAGCTTCCTTCGTCCGAAGTAGGAACATTGAAGCTAAATCCACCACAAATCCCTGAAATAGCAGAAGTACCTAGGTCGTCTGCACGGTTATCAAATACCTTATATCCAAGGCGTATTTGGAACAATTCTTTCAAGCTGTACTGAACACCTGCATGGTAGGTATCCTTTTCAAAGGCATTCGAAGCAAAGTTCAATGCTCCAGTTACTTTACCCTTAGGCAACAACCAATCGTACGAACCACCGATGCTTAGCTGCGTTGGCAATTCAAACTTCGCTGAACGGCTTTCAAACGTTTGAGAGTAAGCTACACCATAGGTCGGCACAGGCAAGGTTACCCCAAAACCGTCACCCTGATAGGTAACACTTGGCCCCACGTTCTTCAAAGTGATACCAAACTTGTACTTATCGTCCTCACCGGTGCGGTACTGAACCCCTGCATCAAAACATACACCATTGGTATTCAAGTTTGAAATAGAGCTGCTGTACATTTTCACATTAACACCCCCGTAGATGTTCTCGGTAAACTGCTGAGCATAACCCATGTTGATTACCAAACTCTGAGGGCTAATGGTTGCACCTGTACCTTCTGGTTGATCTTCTGTGGTTACTTCCCACTCGCCGTAATCAAAGGCACTCAATCCGAGGGAAAGGAAGCCTACATCACTCACGCGCTGCACTAAGGTGGCACCGTTCATGTTAATGCCGGCACCTACCAACCATTGTGTGTTGCTGAAAGTAACTTCTGTGTTCAAGTTAGTCGCCGCAATACCAGCGATATTCAAGAAGGTGGCATCCATTCCCGTTGCACCCGCAACGTTTACAGAAGCCCATCCCGCAGAGCGAGCAAAAGGGTTAATCAAAAGCTCCGAAGCACCCGCTGAACCCGCACGCTGTGGGTTACCTGCAGTGGCGACACTGAAGGTGGCTACGGTTAAAACGATAGAGAGGTATGATTTCAATTTCATAATAATTCTTCTCTTAGAATGAGTTCAAATCCACTGGACGCATAGCACCGAACCACTTCACGATTTTCTCGCCGAGGTCACCCGCATCTACGTGGATGATATATACCCCAGAAGCAATAGGTACGTTGTAGGTGTTCTTCAAATCCCACTCGACATAGGTCATGCTGTTGTCCTTGCGAATCTGACGAATCAACGTTCCACTTGTGGTGAAGATGCTGATCGTACAGGTTTCAGGTAGGTTGGTGATTTTCACCGTATTGTCCAACTGTGAGGTTTCGTAAGCACTGAATCCATAATATGGGTTCGGTACCACACGAATGGTTTCAAGCGCACTTGATCCCACAGTGTCGACATATGTTTTCGTCGCAATGTTCGAAGTGTTGAACATAAATTGCGGATTACCATTGTTTGGAGCATCGGCCAATTGACGCGAGTTATAACTTGTATTCATACGAATACGTACGCGCGTTTCTGTTGGCAATTCTGTATATGGATCGAAGTCCATGCCTTGGCGTAGTGTAGGCATACCGATCCAACGAACAGAACGCCAGAAGTTGGCCTTGGCAATGTTTCCAATACCACCAGATTTCACGAGGTCACCCATTAAATCTTTCAATGGCCAATCGTTGATGTTCGCTCCAGTGTAGGCAAGATCTGTAGTGCTACCACCAATCTTATCTTGATCTGCGAATACATAAATGTAGTGCTGACCACCGAACACGTACCCGCCGTTCACTGTATTTCCTGGTGGCAAGAATTCGCGATCCGTCGGGTTCCACAACATGTCGTTACCATTTTCACCTGGCAACCAAGAGTTTTCACCGAAGGCCATGCTCAAGCGCTTACCGCTTTCTACGTCAATGGCATATCCAGGGAAGTAAGACCAACCTGGCTCCATGGCTGGAGCACGCTTAAGTTGTCCATTTTCCAATGTCCATGAGGTATCTTGACGCTGCGTCAATTTCTTGTCGCCGTGTTCGCTCAAGTTTTCATCTTCGGCTAATTCGAATACCGGCACACGAGTCCACAAGCTTGGATCGCTCGTGAATACAATATCTACAGAGTGTAGATCAGCAGCATCAGCGATATTACGTCCGATGCTCACGGCTGGCCCCATACCGTAGTTGTTGTATCCATTCACTACCGCACGTTGGTTTGCCGAGGCATACATATAAGGACCCCAGGTTCCGTTGACGATATTTTCGAAATATCCTTTTGCATCACCATTTTGATCTGGATACAACGTCGCTGGTTCTTCCGTTGGGAAGGTATTTGTTCCTGCGAGAATCCAGTTATATGGAGAGTAGCTCTTATCATCTTTAATACCCGACCACCATTCTTTCGACGGGTCTTCGTAAATGATTTCAGAGAAGATCACACCATTATCATAAATGCCCTCATTATCACCGCCCGGCGATGGCGCCTGCTGTACAGCAACTGAAAGTCCAAGTCCAGGAATGATTTGTTCGTTGTAGAAAGAGATCGTCGAATCTGATTGTGCAATAATTGCTCCTGCACCATCTGTGATTTCCCATTTCGCGTTGTTGTTCGCGCCATCGAAGGTTAGCGTATACTGGCCATTCTTCACTTCAAGTGGATCTACAACCTTAATGTCTACTGGTCCCATACCGCCCATGTAGGTCGGCTGGCCAGAAGCATTACCTGCCAAAATAGCATTAACCTCTTCAGGTGTCAATTCTAATTCGCCTGCACCATTTCCAATACCGTCAAGACGCTTGATTTCTGGTCCATCACCGTATTGAGCCACTTGGATTGTACCGCCCTTTTCAGAATCAATCTGGTGAGGGATGGCCATGTACGTCTTAATGTTGCGACGACCAGCCAAGAATGGAATCTTTTGACCGCCCGGTGCGGTTGTAGGGTTGAATGCTTCAAATTGATTTTGACCGTAGGCAATGACTGTGAAGTAGTACTCTCTATGGTTAATGAGTGTACGATCACCTGTAGCGAAGGCATCCTCCTTAATCTGGAACGAAGTGAAGACACCCTTATTGTTAGAAGTCAAGGTCATGTCTTGTGGCACCAAAGCGTTCAAATCTGGATCAACTTCCCAGTTGATGAGCTGCGTCAAACCATTTTTGATATCACACTGCGCCACCATACGGCTTTGAGTTGGATCGTAAAGGTCTGAAATACTCACATCGCTATTCGCAAGTTGGAAAATCTGGAATCCTTCAAAAGTGTAATCGAAGAAATCTGGATTCACGTTCAAAATCGAATCGCGATCGTCAGGATTCACTGTAATAAGTGGATCGCGCTCACGGTAGCTAAATCCGAGGTTATTGCTACCTGGACCATAGGTGAGTTTCAAAATCAACTCACGATCTAATTCTTGAATTTCCACATCCGGTGCATCTGGACCATTCAATACTTGGAAACAGTTATCGAAGAGCTTCTGCGCTTTATCATCCGCAATGATCACTTTCTCTACAGAAGCGAAAAGGTCATTATTGATGAGGTCACGCTCCCAAACCACCCCAGTGGTTACAAAGTTCAAAGCACCTGGCGCCAATGAGAAAGGACCCGCACTGTGAAGACCACGCTTATCCTCTTTGTTCGCTGGGCTTTCCCACCAATCTACTGGAGAATATGGAGGGTAAGCTCCTGTTGTGTCGTAAGACATACCTGGGTAGGCAAACTGTGTTGATGTACCATTACCTGAGGCTACGAAACCATCACCGTTTCCTAGATCTCCAGGACCAGAAGGGGTTTCAATGATCAACTCTGAACCGTTCTTCCATAATGCTCTCATGTAGTTGTAGAACTGTGTAGCGTTGGCGGGGTTACCAGAGATATTAGATGAGGTATTGTTGTAGTACATGAAATGACTCATGATGATACGCTCGTTCACCCCTGTAGTTGGATCTTCAGCGACACAAACTCCTGTTTCAGGATCCTTCACACCATCAACACAACCGTCACGGTCGTTATCGATACCGTCGAAATAATCTGCGAAAGGACCTTGGAAGAAGTCGAAACCAACAGCCGGCGGATTCAAACCGTAGCCCAATGGGCCTTCATCTTCAGTATCTGAGTTGTAACAGTATCCCAAACCGCGTGCAATATCACAACCAATGATATCATCGGTGTAGTTCCCCAAATCCGGATCGAACCACGTAGAGAAGTATGTATTGGTCAAACGGAACGTTGAACGGTTGATGATACGGTAGTTGTTAAAAGTCATATTGTTCACCTCGTCGTTGGTCGAGAAGGCGAAGGCTTGCGCGCGAATCTCGAAACCAAGGGCTCCAGCCTGTGATTCAGTGTGAACATTACCACGGTCGTTGTACACCCACCAAATGGTTTGGTCTCCGTAGAGTACGTCAGTCTCCTTATCGCGACAATCGTATTCTTTATCGATGTCATAGGCTGGGTAGTCTATCAAGTAATCGTATACACCATCACCGTCACGGTCGATGAAAGGAGCTAATTGGTAAGGCAATTCACCATCTACCCCATTTCCTGGCCATTCTTTAATACTCTCAGGAATCTGTGCTTCATAGCCAGGGAAAAGTTCGGTATCATCACAATCAGGATCGTCCAAACATTCCAACCAAGCTTTGTGAACGTCCACTTCCTCACGCATGATGATCCAGTGGCGGTCGTATTTATCACAAATTTCTTTGTTGGTCGAGGCTGAACCATCCGTTGTCAACGGACCTGGCCAATAGTCGTTACCCGCTTGACGGTAGGTCATGGCGGCCAATTTTAATTGGTTACCCTCATCAACACCACCGAGCCAAAGAGAACCGGCGAACATCGAATGTTTATTTGAACCCTTAGGCACCTCGTAGCGAGCGGTGTTCAAATCCCACCACATATCGCCACCACCGAGGATGGTTGCACGTACGTTATTTATACTCAAATCGCTCTGCGCTTTCGACGGCTGACACAATTCCTCTACGGTTTTCATAGAGCCTGTGGTTTCACCGGTCTTAGCGGCACCTTGCACTTCTCTTGCGGATAGTGGTAGGGCGGCGATTGAGGCTAGTAAAAGGAGATACGCTTTTTTCATATTGCTGTTTTCCTGTGCTTCTTATTTATTATAGTCCAATGCGAAGACCTAAACGGATTCTTCGTGGCAAACTGTAAAGTCCTGGGTTAGCCAAACTGATATTGTACAAGTCTGCGAAAGACTGTGCATTTGTTTGGAACTGGATCGCGTTCTGTCCTTGCGGAGAGCTTAAGTAACCATCGTCCGATGGTGAGCCCGTGAACGAGTACACTCCAAGAATGTTTTGAGTATTCAAGCCGTTTAACAACTGAACATATACTTCAAAGTTGCTAAAAGGACCTTCGCTGTAGTTCCATACTTTGTTTGCCGTGGCATCGATGCGGAAGCTCCAAGGCAAACGAGAACCATTAATATTACCCGTAATAGGCGTTGCGCCATCGGTCAAACCATAAGCCAATGAGCGACGTGTGTAAGGTGTACCAGAGTTGGCGTTCAATACCACGTTCACACCAGCGTTTTCTAGAATACGCATGCCGAACCAAACCGGACCATTGTAGGCTGGACCGCCACCATAACGGTAGTCCATGTTCATCACTACTTGGTGACGAGAATCATAGCTCAAAGGAAGGATGTAGCGCAAGTTTGGTTGACCAGAACGTGCGATGTTCGCACCAGAATTGGCCCCTGATCCTGTACCATCAGCAAACTGAAGAGTGTAGTTCGCATTCAAACGAACATTACCCGTGCGGCGCAGATCGTAGGCTACCGTATATCCTTTCACCGTACCGAAATCCAAGTTTCCGTAAGCGATGTAGGTAATAGGATACGCCTCGGTAAAGCTCAAGGTCTGCATCATATCGCGCATTTCACGGTAGAAGGCGCTCAATTTCAAAGCGCTGTTCTCGTTCAATTTTTGACGGAAACCAATCTCGTAATCAGTAGTACGCTGTGGTTTCAAATCAGGGTTTGCTAGGAAGCTACCATTCTGACCGTTCTCCAACTGTAGGTAGGTGATCGGGTTCATACGGTTCAGTCCTGGATCCGGACGTTGTACCAAGATGTCGTAGTGTGCGAAAAATTCCGCCTCATCCGAAATAGGGAACTGGAATGAAACGCGAGGGCTCACTGTTACCTGAGGTGCGTAATCCTTGAAGCTTTCGTTTGCTGTAACGGCTAGCTTCTGGTCTTCAATACCTGGCTTTTTCAAGAAAGGCTTGATACCACCACTGATATCTGCAATGTTTTTCGGGTTTGCTTCTACTTCACCTGCCGCGGTGTACCAAGTAAATCCATCGCGGTAACCCACAATAGAAGATGGGTTCTCTTGATCGTCTACATATACTACAGCATCCGGAGACATCCCCTCAGGAACGTTGTAACCTGCTAGAGATGTTGCGTCTAATTGGCCCACGGTAAACGCGGGGTACAATACAAATGGATCTGCTAATACAGGCTGATTCGCATCAAAGCGATCCACACGTACCCCAATGTTGAAGAAGAGATCCTCAAAGGTGAACTGATCTTGGATGTATCCAGCCATATAGATAGGCTCGAATGCGCCTACTGTGCGGTTCGAATTGCCCTGGGCATCAGTTGAGAAGAAGTCGTTCAAAGAAGGACGAGTGGTCAATCTGTTTCCTAGGTAATCATATCCAAAGTAGCTTACATACTGTCCAGAACCGATATTGAGAAGTTCATTCGCGCTGAACATATCCAATGTAAAGGTCGATGGATCGTAGCTATCGATGTCCAACCAATCTGTACCGTTTGGATCCATACCTAGTTTCTCACGCAAGTTGCGGTCGAAAGTTCTTGGCTTGCCCGCATCAAACAGGCGTGGGTACGACAAGGTATCCTGGAAGACTCCATTATTATCGTAAGAAGCAATAGGATTATTAAGGTCCAATTCTCGGATAGCATCGTTTTGCAACAGACGCATCAAAGTCCAAAGGCCCGTTGCACCTAGAGAGTACGAACGGTCGAAACGCTGCTCATATTCCACACCCACAATGAGCGAGTGCCCTTTAATATCAAAGGTCGAAGATGCGGTGATACGGAACTGGTCGTTCATGAATTTCGAATATCCCGCTTGGTTACCCCCAACGTTACCCCACAATCCATAAACGGATGAAGGCTGGTCACCATTCAACAAACCACCACCTGCACGGATATCTTCCAAAGAGCGTGCGCTGTTGAAGATCAAAGAATTGTCTACGAAGTTGTAGAAGTTCGACGTGTAGTTGGCGAGAATAGGGTTGTTTTCAGAAGCTTCGTAATCCACTCCGACGCTCTGCCATACAGCCTGCGTCCATGCATCCATAACTTTCCCATAGTTCGGGTCGTTTGGATCGGTGATGGTATCTGAACCCATCACATACAACGGACGGTAGGTTGTAGTAAACTTACCTATGTGTCCGTAGTTGAAGATGTTGTCTTTGTGGCGCGCATCGCGGTTGTACCCGTTGTTACGAGTGAAATCGACTTGGATGGTATAGAACGCGTTGCGAATTAAAGAGTTTGATGTGTCGCTTGGCGAACCGAAACGCTGTTGGAAACGCAAATAACCACTGACGTCTTGACGGAAATATTCGCCATTGTTGTCGTAGTTCATGAGCTCGTTGAAACGGCTGCCTGAGGTACCCTGACTCATGTTATATCGTCCCCCAAGCGTAAGCGTTGTTGTTTTTGAAGTGACCAATTTTAAGTTACCCGACATACGTACGGCACGGCCTGCTACATTTTCGCGGTAGTTCTGAGTCACCAAATCATCACGTGTCAAGAAATCTGCTGCGTTCAATACCCCAAACCCGCTGGAAGCCGGTACCAATGGGTTGGCTTGCAACTCGCCTAATTTCTCATTATTCACCTTGTAGGTCGGCAATGAACGCGGTGAGCCGTCTTTGCTGTATTGGAATTCAGAGGCCAAAAGGAACCCAAGTACACTCTGGCCTGCTTTGTTTTTAATAATTGGACCCCCAAGCGTCAACGCACCTAGGTTGTAATGCTGATTGTCGAACAACGAGCTCGTCAAGTATTCTGTAGAACCAAAATAATACGGTGCAGGACCTTTGGTGGTAGTAGAAATTACACCACCGGTAACATCACCGTATTGCGCTGGAAGACCACCGGTAATCACCTCGGTAGATTGGATCGCATCACGTGGGATATCCACATTTCCACGAACCTTTACCCCATCAATGAAGACCACGTTGGTCGAAGAACGCGCACCACGCACGTTGAACGAACCGGAACCGTCTTGCTGGAATACCCCTGCAGTTGTCCCTACGATCTGGCTAAGGTTACGGTATGGAAGGTTTTTAATTTCCTCTGCACTTACGATTTCAGAAGTCTTACCCGTTTCAATCAACTCTTCTTTGGCAATAACTGTGACCTCTTGTATCATCTGACTTTCGATGGTCATGTCGAAGTTTACCACCTTCGGTCTGCCGGGTGATACACTCACGCCATTGAGGTTGAAATCCGCATAGCCGATGAACTTACAAGTTACATTGTACGTCCCTGGGTCTACTGGGTTGATGTTATACTTTCCATCGAAATCTGTCGTTCCTGTTGTAATCACTACGTCCTTGTCTTTGACAATGACGGTTGCAAATGGAATGACTTCACCGGTGCGCTTGTCCTTCACAGTTCCCTGGAGAGAACCAGGTCTAGATTGTGCGTGACCGAGGACTATGCCGAGGGCCATAACAAGCGTGAGTAATCTTTTAACCATAAAAACTGGCTTTATGTTGGGTTACAAGGATGTAAATATAATACGCAGAAGGCCTTATTCGGCAATGAAAAACCGCTTATCTTGACCTCCGAAATGAAGAAGCTAGAAGTATTGAATATCAAAGGGTTAATCCT
>JAURAE010000069.1 GCA_030829675.1 Schleiferiaceae bacterium | reverse complement strand
GACGATTTGATTGAATCCAGTGCTGACAAAATCCGAGAACTGCATTTCCATCATGGCCTTACCGCCTGAAATGGCATAGCCGAGCGCAGATCCCACAATGGCACTCTCACAAAGCGTCGTATTGCGTACACGGTCCTCACCAAATTTCTCGGTGTTGCCTGCATCATCTTTGAAGACACCGCCATAGGCACCAATATCTTGCCCCATGTAAACCAATTCCGGCCACTCTTCCAACGCCAATCCCAACGCATCGTGAATGGCGTCAATCATGCGCATTTCCTGTGCACTTTCTCCAGTCCAGTGCGGTTCCACAGCGGGTGCATAGAGGTCCTTGAGACTTTCTTGCGCATCGTAGGTTGGGCCACTAAGTGCCAGCGCTGCATGGAAGGCTTCGTCGACCTCAGATTTGAATTGGTCCATTTTATTGTCCAATTCTTCCTGGGTCAATCCCCATGCACTCAGATTATTTTGAATCAAGGCCATTGGCTCCTCCTCCATCGCTGCATCAATCATGCCCTCTGGATAATATTTGGTGCCGCTCGCCTCTTCATGGCCGCGAATTCGGAAGGTCCGAGCTTCGAGAAGGATGGGTTTCTGCTCTTGTCGGGCAAAAGCTGCGGCCTCGCTAAACGCTCGGCCACCCTCCTGCAAATCGTTGGCATTGAAGGATCGGGCTTCCATGCCATAAGCGGGGCCCTTATCTAAAAACGACTTAAAGACAAATTGTTGCTCTTCCGGGGTACTGAGCCCCCAGTAGTTTCGTTCCACGACAAAGACCACCGGCAGGTCCCAAACGGCCGCGACATTGAGCGCTTCGTGGAAATCTCCCTGAGAAGTCGCCCCGTCGCCGGTAAAGGCCAACACACATTTTCCCGTGCCGAGCATTTTTTCGCGCAAGGCCAAACCACAGGCCAGCCCTAACTGGGCCCCAAGATGACTGATCATCCCTATGATGTGGTGCTCTTGACTCCCAAAGTGAAAGCTGCGGTCGCGTCCTTTGGTGAAGCCTTCGGGCTTGCCCTGGAATTGGGCAAAAAGGCGGAGTAACGGCACTTCGCGGGCAATAAAAACCCCGAGATTGCGGTGCATCGTGCAGATGTACTCGTCGGATGCCAATGCATGCGTGGCCGCAACGCTCAATGCTTCCTGTCCAAAGGAGCTGAACCACTTGGATATCTTGCCTTGACGCAAGTAGATCAACATTTTCTCTTCAATGGCCCGAGCGCGTAGAAAATCATCGAGTAAACGCTCGTTTTCGGTGGTGTGGTTCATAACTTCTGTTCGGGTGGTCCCGCGTCGTATAATTGACTGCCAAAAGGTAGTTATTTTTGTAGTTGTTAACCTAATCGCGGGGACATGTCTTATATACCAACTTTAGATCTCGCCCATTGGACCAAGGGCACTCCAGCACAGCAACAACAGTTTGCTGCAGACCTGGGCAAAGCCTATACAGATATCGGCTTTGTAACCATCACTAATCACGGCTTTACGGACGAAATGCAGGCCAAACTCTACAGTGAGGTAGAGACCTTTTTCGGGCTTGATACCGATACCAAAAGAAAGTATGAGATTGCCTCACTCGCGGGACAACGTGGCTATACGAGCTTCGGACGTGAACATGCTAAGGGCATTCCCGCAAAGGATTTGAAAGAATTCTGGCAGGTAGGGCAACCAGAGCCTGCGTACAATGGCCCAGAATACCACGACAATGTACATGTCGACGAGCGTCCAGATTTTGCACCGACCTGTGTACAAGCCTACCAGCAGTTAGAGGGTGTAGGACTCGATATGTTGAGTGCCATTGCCACGTATTTAGAATTGGACCCAGAGTATTTCCAACCTTGGGTAAAAGGAGGAAATAGCATCTTGCGCGCCATCCACTACCCGCCTATCACGGAGGATCCGGGAGATAGCGTGCGTGCGGGGCAACACGAAGATATTAACCTGATCACCCTGTTGATGGGTGCGAGCGCGGAAGGCCTCGAGGTATTGAATAAACAAGGCCAATGGGTAGGCATTACTGCCATCCCAGGCGCACTCGTGGTAAACGTGGGCGATATGCTTCAACGTTTGACCAACGGCTGCTTGAAATCTACGACTCACCGTGTGGTGAATCCTCCGAAAGAACAATGGGGATCTCCACGTTTTAGCATTCCATTCTTCCTACATCCTGTGGGCAAGATGCCATTGAACGCTTTGGCACAGTGCATCAGCGATGCGCGTCCTAAAGCCTTTGACGACATCACCGCTGGGGAATATTTGGACGAGCGCTTGGTAGAAATAGGCCTTAAGAAGAAATAATCGTGCGCATAGACATCATTTCAGTAATGCCGGAGCTCCTCGAGGGCCCTTTTTCGCATAGCATCCTAAAGCGTGCAGCGGATAAAGGCATTGCCGAAGTGCATGTGCATCAGTTGCGTGAATTTGGTGCCGGCAAGCACCAACAAGTCGATGATTACCAGTACGGCGGGGGCGCCGGCATGGTCATGCAATGTGAACCTATTGTGGCCTGCATAGAAAAGCTTCAAAGCGAGCGAGACTATGAGGCTGTGCTGTACATGACACCGGATGGCAAGCGATTCGATCAACGCGATGCCAATGCCTTGAGTATGATGGGCAATATGATCATGATCTGTGGCCATTACAAGGGCATCGACCAGCGCATTCGTGACCATTGGGTAACCCACGAGTTCAGCATTGGAGATTATGTGCTTTCCGGAGGGGAATTGGCTGCCGCGGTCATTACAGATGCCATCATTCGCCTCATTCCTGGGGTGCTGAACGACGAAACCTCTGCCCTCACGGACAGTTTTCAAGACGACCTTTTGGCACCGCCGGTGTACACGCGACCGGAAGAGTTTCGAGGCCACAGGGTGCCAGAAATCTTGCTCAGTGGCAACACCAAGGCCATAGATCTATGGCGTGAGGAGCAAGCCTACAAGCGCACGAAGGAGCGACGTCCAGATTTACTTGGAGATTAAAACAGGTGGAGGTCGGTGATGGCCTCTCTGCCCAAGTGCTCGTTGATCGATGCAATAATCTTGGACTTCACCATCAACAATTCTTTGCGGACGACGGACGAATCTAATTGGACCACCAATACCTTATTCTGTACTTTTTTCGAGGTGGTCTGTCGAGTGATAGACGGGCCCAGCACATCGTCCCACGCCTTGAGCACCATGGCATCGTCGAAACCGCGGCGCAACCTGTAGCGCTCGAGGAATAGCGACAAGGCCTCCCCCATGGTTTGTTCGTTAGAGGGTTTGTACTTCGCCATTATCTACTATTTCAAAGGTGGTATGATTGAGCTTGAGGTTATCGCTGAGTTGTTGCATGCGCTCCGGATGGGTATCCGTGATGAAGATTTGCCCAAACTCCTCGGTGTTCACCAGCTGTAAGAGGTTGGCCACGCGCCCCTCGTCTAATTTGTCGAAAATATCGTCTAACAGCAGTAGTGGCGGCATGTTCATGTGGCGCTTGCTCACTTCGAATTGGGCCAATTTCAATGCAATCAAGAAGCTCTTTTGCTGCCCCTGCGATCCGACTTTTTTGATCGGGTGCTCGCCCAACTTAAAGGTCAAATCATCCCGATGCGTTCCCGCCGAAGTGTATTGCAACACCCTATCCTTTTCCAGATTCGAGGCCAGCAAATCCTCCATCGAAGCGGTGAGCAATGGGCTTTTATACGTTAATCCAACCTCCTCTTTTCCACCAGAAAGCACCTCATAATACTGCTGAAGTAGCGGGGCCAATTCCTCCACGAACGCCTGACGCGCCTCAGAAATTTGGGCGCTGTATTCGACCAATTGGTCGTTGTACAACCCCAACATCTCAGCATCGAAGGTTCTGTTCTTGGCAAAGTACTTCAAGGTCGTATTGCGCTGAGATAGCGCTCTATTGTATTGAATCAGCGCGCGCAAATAGCTCGAATCACTCTGCGAGATGGTCGTATCCATCCATTTTCTACGCACCTCAGCCGCATCAATAATCAGGTCACGGTCCATGGGCGAGATCATCACCACAGGCAAATACCCGATGTGATCCGCCAATCGCTCTACCTCTTTTCCATCCACTCGGATCTTCTTTTTCTGCCCTTTTTTAAGGCCTAGATCCACCGAATGCTCTGAATTTTTGCGCTCAATGTGTGCTTTGACCAAGGACATCGTCTCCCCGTGAGTGATGGTTTGACCGTCCGTCAGGTTCAGGTAACTCTTCGTCAAGCTCAGGAAATGCAAGGCATCCAGCACATTTGTCTTCCCGTTCCCATTGTTTCCAGAGATGATATTCACCTTAGGGTTAAAGGACCAATTCGACGCGCGATGGTTTTTAAAATGTGTGAGCTCTAATTGCTTGACCAAAAGGTTTTCCATAGCTACAAAAATAGGCTTCTAAGCTTCAAAATTTATACTATTTTTGGCGGACTCAATTCAAGAAGCATTATGGCTAAGAAGAAACAACAACCGGCAGTAGAAGAAAACCTAGGATTTGATAGCGTAGAACAAACCTTGACGAAAACAGAGCAGTTCCTTGAGAACAACGCCCGTCAGGTAGGTATCGCTGTAGGTGCTATCGTGGCCGTCGTTTTGGTATTGTTTGCCTACAACACATATATCGTTCAGCCTAAAGCTGAAGAAGCTGCAAAAGAAATGGCAAAAGCCATCAAGTGGTTCGAAACAGATTCTATGAATCTAGCTTTGAACGGCAATAACGCTTACCTCGGTCTATTGGACATCATGGACGAGTACAGCAGCACTCCTTCTGGAAACAGCGCACACTACTACGCAGGTATCGCTTACTACACGCAAGGTGATTACGAAAATGCCATTGATCAAATGGACCAGTACGATGCCGACGACGTAGCGACTGCAGCCATGGCTTATGGTGTTATTGGAGACGCATTCGTAGAATTGGGCCAAATGGAAGATGCTGTAGATTACTACAACAAGGCGCACAAGGCTACTGAAAATGACTTCACAACTCCCCTATTCTTGTGGAAAGCCGGCTTGGCTTACGAGGCTTTGGGCGAGAATGGCAAGGCCGTGAAATTGTACGAGCGCATCGAATCTGATTACCCGGAGAGCCGTCAAGCTCAAGGCATTGCAGGAGTAATCGCTGCGCTGAAATAAGATGGCCACCGCCCACCAGCATTTGGACAGTACCAACGATGCTTCCGTCCCTTCTGGGGAAGGAAAGGTCGTCGCCATTATCCGTGCGGAGTGGAATGATGAAATCACCAGCGCTCTTGCTGCAGGAGCTCACCAAACGTTGACCCAACACGGCGTAGATCCGGAGCACATCATTTCCATCGATGTTCCCGGTGCCGTTGAGCTTACCTATGCCGCCAAGCGCATTCACGAGCAGGAAGAACCTGATGCCGTGATCATCGTCGGTTGTGTCATTCAAGGAGAAACCAAGCACTTCGATTACGTTTGTCAAAGCGTGACCTATGGTGTGACTGAGCTGAACCTCAGCTACGACGCCCCGACAATCTTCTGTGTCTTGACGGACAATACCATCGAACAAAGCAGAGCTCGTGCTGGCGGTATCCACGGTAACAAGGGAACAGAGGCCGCTGTGGCTGCGCTAAAAATGATGGCGCTCTAATCAACCTTCGACCACTTTTCTTGTTACTTTAGGGCAAACCCTAAAAACAACTCACATGAAAAAATGGATACTCGGTGCCGCCCTTCTAGCAGTGGCCCTACCGATGAACGCTCAAGAGCTGCCACAACCCTCGCCTACTTCTACCGTTGACCAAAGAATAGGCCTCACGGACTTTAGCATTACCTACAGTCGTCCTGCTACACGTGGACGCGCCATCTTCGGCGATCTCGTGCCTTACAATGAAGTATGGCGCACTGGTGCAAATGCTTGTGTCATTCTTAGCGCTTCTACGGACTTCACCATGAATGGAAACGAAGTAAAAGCAGGAGAATATGCACTATTCACTATTCCAGGAGAGAATGAATGGACCATTATCCTATCCACCCAAACCAATCTTTGGGGAAATACCGGTTACACGCAAGAAAGCGATGTGCTACGCACTACTGTACCTGCCACAACAGGGGATTTCGACGAAAGCTTTACTATGGGCTTCAAATCATTGAGCACCACCGGTGGCGAATTAGTCCTTGAATGGGCCAACACGGAAGTAAGCGTTAACCTAGGCGTAGATTCTGACGGCGAAAGTGGAAAAAATGTGGAGAAAGCGCTATCTGATGCTAAGCGTGCATACAGAAATGCAGCAAACTACTACAGCGGTCTAGGCGATCATGAAAAAGCGCTCGCAACGATCGAAATTGCCTTGCAATTAGATCCAGACTACTGGTATACGAACTGGGTAAAGGCTAAGATTCTATATGCGGCAGGCGATACTAAAGCTGCCCTCAAGCAGGGTAAAAAAGCAATGGACATGGGAGCACCTGATTCCTACAGAGCCGGCTACGAGAAAGAAATGAAAGGCTGGAAATAATCCGCTTTTCCACTTCATAAAGAAACCCCGCCTCGTGCGGGGTTTTTTAATGGTGCCTAGTTGGACTTATAAGTCTCTACCCCTAAATGAGGATACAAAGTGTACTCATAAGCCTTTTGCTTGTATTGGTACAACTCTCCATAATAAGAGTTCACCCACTCCTGGGCGCTCATCCCAGATTCCAAGGCTTCTTGTAGTTCATTTGAACCGGCCAATTTTTTGAAGAACGCATTGAAAAATTCTGGCGCCTCCGAGGGAGCAGTCTCTTTCCAAAACGCATAGGCATCAAATAAATGGTTCCAATCTATTTCCTTTGGGGCGGTACTTAGGTCCTTAGGCAGTTGAACCCCACCACATTGCTTTCCTTGAAATTTGGGATACTTCGATCCGTGATCTGGCGTAGGT
>JAURAE010000068.1 GCA_030829675.1 Schleiferiaceae bacterium | reverse complement strand
TTAGAACCGGCAGTCTTTGAATAGTCGTTAGTCGAGCCAACTACCTTAGAATCATAGCCGTTCAAAGTAGCACATTGGTTCATGTCCATCGCCTTGCCTTCCGCAAAACCTTCTTTGATGTCGAGCAATACAATTTCCTCTGCGAGCTCGCGACGAACCATGTTCTCTGCAACCGTGGCACCTACGTTACCGGCACCTACTACGGTGATCTTCATATGTATGTGATTTTTAGTTTGTTTGACTCCCACAAAGGTACATCACGGACAACCGATTTTCATCGATTTTTAAATAAATCCGGTCATTTGCTATCCCCTGATTTATTCGTGGTTCTTCCTTAACTTTGTGGCTTCAAAAGATTGACACAATGGTACTCCTAAAACTCATCGGCATCACTATCGTATTGGTTGGACTTGGCTTCGCCGGGATCGCGATTAAAATTTGGGCAAAGAAAGACGGCGAATTTGCCGGTACCTGTGCTTCACAAAGCCCATTCTTGAATCAGGATGGCGAGACTTGTTCGTACTGCGGGAAGAACCCGAACCAATGCGACAATAACCTAGAACAAGCTTAATTCAGCTCGTACTGGGACCAGTTTGAAGTGGTTTGAACTTCAAACTCTCCGTATTTATTTCCCACGATGAAATAACCTTCCGTATTCGGGAAGCGCTCCACCATGGCTTTCGCTCTGGCTAAACCTGAAACCATGCAAGCAGTCGCTAGGGCATCGGCAAAGGTGGCATTGTTGGCGATGATACTCACGCTCAAGAGATTGCTGATCACCGGCTGACCTGTTTCCGGGTCAATGGTATGCACAACACGCTGTCCGCGCTCGTCCACCCAGAATTTACGGTAATTGCCACTGGTGGCTAGGGCCATGGTATCTAAGACTACGATGGTTTGGTATTGTCCAGCGACGCGTTCTTCTTGCGGCTGCTCAATACCTATGCGCCATTTGCGTCCATCGATATTGGTTCCCTTGCATCGTACCTCCCCGCCTATTTCTATCATGTAGTTATGGACGTTGGCATTGTGGAAGAAATTGGACACGATATCTACGGTATAACCCTGTGCAATGGCGTTGACATCTATTTGATACCCCTTGGGGAGTGCGAATTTATCCAACATAGGTCCCGGGCGACTTGCCACAAGGCCTTTGTAGCCCACGTAGTTCATGAGGCTATCCACATTGATACTGTCCTTGCGCGTGCCTCCAGAAAAACCCCATGCTTTGATCAGCGGCGCGATGGTGATGTCGAAATCACCATTAGTCAATTCACTGATGTAGATGGATTTGAGAATCACCTCTTGGAAATCGTTGCTCAAATACACGGAATCACCACGATTCAATCTAGAAATCTCGCTGTTCTCCACCCATAAGCTCATTTGCTGGTCCATGGATTTTAGAATGGAATCGATATCCTTGCGATAATCTACGCCTTCCGGCACGAGGTAGCTGATGCTAAATGTGGAGCCCTGTGCGGGACCTTGATTAGTCATTTGGACCAATTCCGGTGTGCTTTGACAGGACCAAAGCAGCAGAAGGAAGAAAAAGGCGCGTAGTAATTTCATGGGATGAAAATAAAAAGCCGCTCCATGCGGAGCGGCTTAGGTTATCATTTTTTTCGATTATCCACCGAAATCATCGAAGCTTACGTTCTCTGGAGGTACGCCGAAGTCGTCGACCATTTTAAGAACCGCTGCGTTCATTAGTGGAGGACCACAGAAGTAGTACTCGATATCTTCAGGAGCATCGTGGTGGTTCAAGTAGTTATCGATCAACGCTTGGTGAACGAAACCGGTGAAACCATCACCCTCTGCATCCATATTGTCTTTCGCTTGCCAGTTATCTTCTGGTAGTGGCTCTGACAATACAATGTGGAATTTGAAGTTCGGGAACTCCTGCTCGATCTGACGGAAATCGTCTAGATAGAACAACTCGCGCTTAGAACGACCACCGTACCAGTAACTCACCTTACGGCCAGTCTTCAACGTGTGGAACAAGTGGAAGAGGTGTGAACGCATTGGCGCCATACCTGCACCACCACCGATGTATACCATTTCTGCTTCTGTCTCTTTGATGAAGAATTCACCGTAAGGACCCGAGATGGTTACTTTATCGCCTGGCTTTTGGTCAAATACGAATGATGAACAAACCCCTGGGTTTACATCCATCCATCCGCCTTTCTTGCGGTCGAACGGTGGCGTAGCGATACGGATGTTCAACATGATGATATTTCCTTCTGCTGGGTGGTTGGCCATAGAGTACGCACGGAATAGTGGCTCTGGGTTCACCATTTTAAGATCCCACAGTTTGAACTTATCCCACTCTGCTTGGAACTCATCAGGAGCTTTGCCCAATTTCGGGTGAGAAGTAATATCAATGTTTTTGAAATCTACCGTCGTCGCAGGTACATCCACCTGGATATAACCACCTGCTTCGAAATCTAGTGTCTCGCCTTCTGGAAGCTTAACCACGAACTCTTTGATGAAAGAGGCAACGTTGTAGTTACTTACTACCTCACATTCCCACTTCTTAATACCAAAGATCTCCTCTGGTACTTTCACGTTCATGTCGTTCTTCACCTTCACCTGACATCCAAGACGCCAGTTATCTGCAATTTCCTTGCGGTTGAAGAACCCGGTCTCTGTTGGAAGAATCTCGCCACCACCTTCGGTTACTTGACACTTACACATCCCACAGGTACCACCACCACCACAGGCAGAGGGCAAGAAGATTTTTTGGTTGCTCAATGTAGAGAGCAGTGTAGTACCGCTTTCTACCTCTACCTCATCACCGTTGATGTTCAGTTTTACTGGACCACTTGGGGAGAGGCGCGCTTTTGCTTGTAAGAGTATGGTAACGAGGGCCAAGATGACCACTACGAATACCGCTACTGCTGAAATGACTGTGCTTGTTGCTAAAAACATGATGCGAACCGAATTATAATTTAATACCCATAAAGCTCATGAACGCGATACCCATCAAACCAGTAATGATGAAGGTAATCCCGAGACCGCGCAAAGGAGCAGGAACATTTGAATAACGAATCTTTTCACGGATGGCAGCAATGGCAACGATAGCAAGGAACCAACCGATCCCTGAACCCAAACCGTATACGGCTGCTTCAGCGATGGTTCCGAACGCACGCTCTTGCATGAAGAGTGAGCCACCTAGGATAGAACAGTTTACCGCAATCAATGGCAAGAAGATACCCAAGGCACTGTAGAGTGCAGGGGCAAACTTCTCTACGATCATTTCGATCAATTGGACCATAGAAGCAATAACTGCAATGAACATGATGAACGACAAGAAACTCAAGTCGACATCTTCAAAACCAGCACCGAGCCATTTGCCTAAAGCGCCAGGCTGCAGTACGTAGTTTTCCAACAACCAGTTTACCGGCAAGGTGATCACCAATACAAAGGTTACGGCAATACCTAGACCTACTGCTGTTTTTACGGTTTTAGAAACCGCCAAGTACGAACACATACCCAAGAAGTATGCGAAGATCATGTTCTCGATAAAGATCGAGCGAACGAATAGATTGATTAATTCTTGAAACATGGCAGCTTAGTTTTCTTCAATGAGTTTAGTGTTTTTCGCACGTTGCGCCCAAATGATCAGACCGACAACGATCAAGGCCATTGGAGGGAACAAGAAAAACCCGTTGTTGGCGTAGAATCCTGTACCAGTCTCCGCATTGATGTACCAGCTCTGTGGGATTACTGAGAACCCTAGCAATGTACCAGAGCCTAGCAATTCACGGATGAAGGCCACGGCGATCAAGATCACCCCATAACCGATGGAGTTACCTATACCGTCCATGAAGGCTTTCCAAGGGCCATTGCCCAAGGCGAATGCTTCGAAACGCCCCATGATGATACAGTTTGTAATAATCAAACCTACGAAGACCGAAAGCTGCTTGCTCACGTCGTAGGCGTAGGCCTTGAGGAATTGGTCCACCAAGATTACCAAGGAGGCAACGACCACTAACTGAACGATGATACGTATACGGTTAGGGATGAGGTTACGGATCAAAGAGATGATCACGTTACCCGCTGCCAAAACGAACATTACCGATAGAGACATAACGATGGCCGGTTCTAATTTAACCGTGATCGCAAGTGCTGAACAGATACCCAATACCTGTACAGTAATAGGGTTGTTGTCGTTGAAAGGATCAGAAATGAGCTTTCTATTCTTCTTTGAGAACAACGACTCTTTTTGTTTTACTTCTGTACTCATGGGGATTAGATGTTTTTGAAGTATTCCGCGTACGGTGCCAAACAGTCGGCCAACATATCATTCACTCCGTTTGAAGTAATGGTACCACCAGAGATGCCGTCTACTGCGTAATCGCCGCTTGAGGTTCCCTTTTTCACCACTGAGATAGATTGGAACATGCCCGCTTCAGAGATTTTCTTTCCTGGGAATTGGTCCGTGAACATTGGCGTAGTGATTTCTGCACCCAAACCTGGGGTTTCACTCTTGTGGCCAAAGTTAGCGCCAACGACTGTGTTTCCGTCTGCTTCCAAGCTTACGAAGCCCCAAACCGGACCCCAAAGACCTTTACCGCGCATTGGCACAATGTAGAACGTCTCGCCATCTTTGTTCGCCACGTACAACGGCACCTCACGGTCCATGTTTGACGATTTGATGGCCGTAGCCATGTCTACGTCAAATCCAGTCGCGCGGTCTTCACTCACTACTGCCCCACCCTTGATGGTCAAGACTTGAGTGATGACCTCGTCGTAAGCCGCTTGAGCTTCGCTGCGATCTACCTCAACTCCTACTGAAGCCAAGATGCTTTGCATTTTTTCCTGCTTCACGTTGCTTTCCTGCTTCGATTTCAAACCGAGGGAAGCACCCGAGAGCAATACCGCCACCAACACTACCATCACGGTAGCAAATGTGTACGTATATCCGTTGCTGTTTACATTCATAGTTCTAGAGGTTTAGGCGTGAGCAACGCGTTTTGCACGACGCTTGATATTGGCTTCTACCACGTAGTAGTCAATAAGCGGTGCCATAACATTCATAAATAGGATGGCCAACATAATACCTTCTGGGTATGCTGGGTTGAATACGCGAATCATGATTCCGAAGAACCCGGCCAAGAATCCGTAGATGTATTTTCCGGTTTCTGTTTGAGCAGCACTTACAGGGTCAGTAGCCATAAAGACCATACCGAACATGAAACCACCCAACATCAATTGGTGCAATGGATTCAATCCCATGAATTCGTTCACTGCAAACAGGTTGAAGATTCCGGCCATCACGAATCCACCTACAAAGAAGCTCAACATGATTTTCCAAGAACCTACTCCTTTAAATACAAGGAACAATCCGCCAAGAAGAATAAGCAATGCTGAGGTCTCTCCAATAGATCCTGGGATCAATCCTAGGAATGCGTTCATGAAAGAGTAGTGACCACCGGCGCCGAACTGAGCCATCACTGCATCCGTAGAAGGATTGCCTAGGCCTTGACCTACAGTAGTTGCAAGATCACCTAGTGCCGTAGCACCTGAATAACCATCTACTACTTCGCCGCCCTTGGTGTTGATCCATACTTGGTCACCTGACATCCATGTTGGGTAGGCAAAGAACGCAAAGGCACGAGCCGTAAGCGCTGGGTTCAACAGGTTCATCCCTGTTCCACCAAATACCTCTTTACCGATCAATACGGCGAAGATGGTACTTACGGCCACCATCCACAATGGGATATCTACCGGCATAATCATAGGAATCAACAACCCTGAAACCAAGAAACCTTCGTTCACCGGGTGGTTGCGTTTCCATGAGAAAAAGATCTCCACACCCAACCCAGCGGCATAGGTCACGGTGATCAACGGTAGCATCTTCAAGGCACCAAAGAGGAAGCTGTCTAACAATGCAGCTTCTTCACCGATGGCAGCGAAGTGCAATCTACCGATGTTCCACATCCCAAAGAGTAGGGCTGGAACCATGGCGAAGATTACAGTCACCATCGTGCGTTTCAAATCGATTGCATCACGAACGTGTGCACCTGAGTGCGTCGTGTGATCAGGAACGAAAGCCATCGTCTCCAATGCGTTGTGCAATGGGTAGAGGATGTTTCTTTTGCCATCTTTTTCAACCAGCGGTCTAGTCTTGTCGAATATGTTTTGTACAAACTTCATAATATGGCTATTAGATCATTTCTTTTCTTAAGTCATTCAAACCGTCGCGTACAATCTGCTGCAACGGCAACTTTGAGGTACAGGCAACTTCCGCAATAGCGAAATCTTCTGGCACTACTTCGTAAATACCCAACTGCTCCATCTTTTCGATGTCTCTGATCAAGATGCTGCGAAGCAATTGTTGTGGGAAGATATCCATAGGCATGAACTTCTCGTACTCCCCGCTCACTACAAACGCGCGCTCTTCACCGTGCATGTTGGTGTCCAAATCGTATTTGCGGTTCGGGAACAACCATCCCCAGAAGGCACGGTTGGTAGAAAACTTACCAAAACCTGGAAGTACCCAACCAAAGAATTCAGTTTGATTTCCTTCAGGAATGGCAGTGAGTTGTGCTTTGCCAAAGCTCAAGAAGCCATCTGCGGCCAGTTGAGTCCCTGTCAATACATCACCTGCGATAATTCGAGTATTTTCTGCATTGATGTTCGCACTGATAAATCCATTTAGGCTTACTCCTTGTAACATGATAGCGTAGCCAGTGTTCATGGCTTTCGAACCTGTAACTGCTACTTTGTATTCAGGGGCGTATTCTCCTGATAGGAAGGCACGGCCAATAATGGGAAGGTCTACGGCATTCACCGTCCAAACAACCTCACCCTTATTAATAGGTGCTGCCTTAGCAATCTGCGTACCGACTAACCCCTTTGGATGCTTTCCAGAGAATGAAATGTGA